>JBQCIO010000140.1:0-13924 GCA_051953655.1 Motilibacteraceae bacterium | reverse complement strand
ACGAGCGGTAGGTGACCCGGCCGCCGGACCCGCCCCGCGCCCGGCTCCCCGTCACCAGCGCCGTTGACCGTGCACGAGCAGGACTGGTGCCGCCCAGCCGTCGCAGGCCCGCACGTGCGGGCGCCGCGTCAGATTTCAGTCACAGAGAAGGAGCGAGGGGCACCCTCACCCCCATCCGGTCCAGCGCCCGCAGAGGGCGTTCAGACGGTGAGCGCCGCCACCAGCCGGTCGGCGGCCGCGTAGGGGTCGAGCTCGCCGGCCAGCACCTGCTCGGCGAGGCCGTCCAGGCCGCGGCCGGCGCGCAGGTCGCCGATCCGCTCGCGCATGGCGGTGACGGCGATCGCCTCGATCTCGTCCGCGGCACGGCGGCGACGGCGCACGTGCAGCTGGCCGGTCTTGTCCAGCCAGGCGCGGTGCTGCTCGAGCGCCTCGACGACCTCGTCCACGCCCTCGCCGCGGGCGGCCACGGTCTTGACGATCCGCGGTCGCCAGTCCTCCGGACCGCGCTCGGCGCCCAGGCCCAGCGCATGGCGCAGCTCGCGGGCGGTGGCGTCGGCGCCGTCGCGGTCGGCCTTGTTGACGACGTAGACGTCGCCGACCTCGAGGATGCCGGCCTTGGCCGCCTGGATGCCGTCGCCCATGCCGGGGGCGAGCAGCACCACGGTGGTGTCGGCCAGGCCCGCCACCTCGACCTCGCTCTGCCCCACGCCCACGGTCTCCACCAGCACGACGTCGCAGCCGGCGGCGTCGAGGACGCGCAGCGCCTGCGGCGTCGCCCAGGCCAGCCCGCCGAGGTGGCCGCGGCTGGCCATGGAACGGATGTAGACGTCGGGGTCGGTGGCGTGCTCCTGCATGCGCACCCGGTCGCCGAGCAGCGCCCCGCCCGAGAACGGCGAGGACGGGTCCACCGCGAGCACGCCGACCCGTAGCCCACGCTTGCGGAACTCGGTCACCAGCGCGCTGGTGGACGTCGACTTGCCGACGCCCGGCGCGCCGGTGAGCCCGACGACATAGGCGTTGCCGGCGTGCGGCACCAGCGCCGCCATCACCTCGCGCAGCAGCGGCGAGGCGTCCTCGACCAGCGAGACGAGCCGGGCCACGGCGCGGGGCTCCCCGCGCCGGGCCCGCTCGACGAGGTCGGGGACGTCGTGAGCGCGGGCCAACCTCAGGCCTTGGGCACGCGGACGACGAGGGCGTCGCCCTGGCCGCCGCCGCCGCACAGCGCGGCCACGCCGACGCCGCCACCGCGCCGCTTGAGCTCGAGCGCGAGGTGCAGCGCGAGGCGCGCGCCGGACATGCCGATCGGATGCCCCATGGCGATGGCGCCGCCGTTCACGTTCACCTTGTCCTCGGACAGGCCGAGGTCGCGCATGGACTTGATGCCCACGCTGGCGAACGCCTCGTTGATCTCGACCAGGTCCAGGTCGGCCGGGTCGATGCCCTCCTTGGCGCAGGCCTTGGCGATGGCCCGGCTCGGCTGGGTCTGCAGGGTCGAGTCGGGGCCGGCGACGACGCCGTGCGCGCCGATCTCGGCCAGCCAGGTCAGGCCCAATTCCTCCGCCTTGGCCTTGCTCATCACCACGACCGCGCAGGCGCCGTCGGAGATCTGCGAGGCCGAGCCGGCGGTGATGGTGCCCTCCTTGTCGAAGGCGGGCTTGAGCCGGGCGAGGGTCTCGACCGTGGTGTCCGGGCGAACGCCCTCGTCGACGGCGAAGGTCAGCGGGTCGCCCTTCCGCTGCGGGATCTGCACCGGCACGATCTCGTCGTCGAACAGGCCGTTCTTCTGCGCCTCGGCCGCGCGCTGGTGGGAGCGGGCGGAGAAGGCGTCCTGGTCCTCGCGGCTGATGCCGAGCTCGGCGTTGCACGACTCGGTGAGCGCACCCATGGCCTGGGTGGTGAAGACGTCCCACAGTCCGTCGTAGGCCATCGAGTCGACCAGCTTCATGTCGCCGTACTTGCTGCCCTCGCGGCTGCCGGGCAGGAAGTGCGGCGCCTGCGTCATCGACTCCATGCCGCCGGCGACCACGATCTCGAACTCGCCGGCGCGGATGAGCTGGTCGGCCAGGGCGATGGCGTCGACGCCCGACAGGCACACCTTGTTGATGGAAAGGGCGGGGACGTCCATGGGGATGCCGGCCTTGACCGCGGCCTGGCGGGCGGGGATCTGGCCGGCGCCCGTGTAGAGCACCTGGCCCATGATCGTGTACTCGACCTGCTCGGGTGCCACGCCGGCCCGCTCGAGGGCGGCCTTGATGGCGAAGCCGCCGAGGTCGGTGGCCGAGAAGTCCTTGAGGCTGCCGAGCAGGCGGCCCATCGGCGTCCTGGCGCCGGCGACGATGACGGAACCGTTGGCGGCCATGCGGGCCCTCCCGGGGATCGACGGTGATCTCAGGTGTCTACTGTCAATCTAGACGCTGGACGCCGCCGGTTCCGGGCGGCCCCATCCTTTGCGCACAGGAGGCCCCGTGCTCACCCGCATCGACCACGTCGGCATCGCGGTCCCCGACCTCGACGAGGCCATCGGCTTCTACGAGCGCACGTTCGGCGTGGTCAAGGTGCACGAGGAGGTCAACGAGGAGCAGGGCGTGCGCGAGGCGATGCTGCGCGTGGGCGACTCCGAGTCGTGCATCCAGCTGCTCGCGCCGCTCACGCCGGACTCGACCATCGCCAAGTTCCTGGACCGCAACGGCCCGGGCATCCAGCAGGTGGCCTACGGCGTCGACGACGTCGAGGCGGTGGCCGCCGAACTGCGCGCCAAGGGCCTGCGGCTGCTCTACGAGACCGCCAAGCGCGGCACGGCCGGGTCCAAGGTGAACTTCGTGCACCCCAAGGACGCCGGCGGCGTGCTGGTGGAGCTGGTGCAGGCCGCGCCGGAGGGTCACGAGCACTGAGCGGCCCCGCGGCACGGTGAGCCACGTGACGCGCACCACTCGTGATTCCTGCGTCGCGACGGTTCCCAGCAGAGGTTACTGACGGGTAGGTTCAGCGGATCCCGCACCGCCTGCGCTCGACGCACCTGCTGGAGGCCTACGTGAAGGAGATCCTCGAGGCCATCCTCGCCGGCGACACGCCGTCGGAGGCCTACGCCGCACTGCCCGTCCCGGAGACCTATCGCGCCGTCACGGTGCACAAGGACGAGACCGGGATGTTCGAGGGGCTGGCGACCCGCGACAAGGACCCGCGAAAGTCCCTGCACGTCGACGAGGTGCCGGTGCCCGAGCTCGGCCCGGGCGAGGCGCTCGTCGCGGTGATGGCCTCGGCCATCAACTACAACACCGTGTGGACCTCGATCTTCGAGCCGGTCTCGACCTTCGGGTTCCTCGAGCGATACGGGCGCATGTCGCCCCTGTCCAAGCGGCACGACCTGCCCTACCACGTGGTCGGCTCGGACCTGGCCGGCGTCGTCCTGCGCACCGGCCCCGGCGTCCACGCGTGGAAGCCCGGCGACGAGGTCGTCGCGCACTGCCTGTCGGTGGAGCTGGAGTCCCCCGACGGTCACAACGACACCATGCTCGACCCGGAGCAGCGGATCTGGGGCTTCGAGACCAACTTCGGCGGCCTGGCCGACCTCGCACTGGTCAAGTCCAACCAGCTCATGCCCAAGCCGGCGCACCTCACGTGGGAGGAGGCGGCCTCCCCCGGACTGGTCAACTCCACCGCCTACCGGCAGCTGGTCTCGCGCAACGGCGCGGGGATGAAGCAGGGCGACGTCGTGCTCATCTGGGGCGCCTCGGGCGGCCTGGGCTCCTACGCCACCCAGTTCGCGCTGAACGGCGGGGCGACGCCGGTGTGCGTCGTGTCCTCTCCGGAGAAGGCCGAGATCGCCCGGAAGATGGGCGCCGAGCTCATCATCGACCGCACCGCCGAGGGCTACCGGTTCTGGAAGGACGAGCAGACCCAGGACCCCAAGGAGTGGAAGCGTTTCGGTGCCCGCATCCGCGAGCTCACCGGCGGCGACGACCCCGACCTCGTCTTCGAGCACCCCGGCCGGGAGACCTTCGGCGCCAGCGTCTACGTCACCCGCAAGGGCGGCACGATCGTCACCTGCGCCTCGACGTCGGGCTTCATGCACGAGTACGACAACCGCTACCTCTGGATGAACCTGAAGCGGATCATCGGCTCGCACTTCGCCAACTACCGCGAGGCGTGGGAGGCCAACACGCTCATCGCCCGCGGCAAGATCCACCCCACGCTGTCCAGGAGCTATGCGCTGGAGGACGTCGGCCAGGCGGCCTACGACGTCCACCGCAACCTGCACCAGGGCAAGGTCGGCGTCCTCTGCCTCGCGCCGGAGGAGGGCCTCGGCGTCCGCGACCCCGAGTTCCGGACCCGCCACGAGCAGGCGATCAACCGGTTCCGCGGGCAGTAGCCGCTCTGGACCGCCCCGGGCCCGGCCGGAACGATCACGCTGGCGTGATCCTTCCATGCTTACCGCGCCAGATCTGCGGTGCTGAGCATGGAACGATCGCGTGGACGTGATCGTTCCGGCCGAGACTCGGCTCCTACTACCTGTAGGAGAGCGGGGTCAGAGGGTCTGCGCGAACGCGTCGACGGCGGCCACGAACATCTTCGGGTCCTCCAGCGCGCTCAGGTGGCCGCAGCGGGCGAGCGTGGTGAGCTCCCCCCGCGGCAGCGCGTCCACCATCGCCTGGGTGTCGGCGGCGCTGGACAGGGCGTCCTC
Source organism: Motilibacteraceae bacterium (assembly GCA_051953655.1). GTDB lineage: Bacteria > Actinomycetota > Actinomycetes > Motilibacterales > Motilibacteraceae > JBQCHF01. Next base: position 9,243 of record JBQCIO010000140.1, on the reverse strand, counting down.
GTCGCCGCGCACCACCAGGGTCGGCACGGTGGTCGCCCGCAGCGCCTCGTGCGAGTCCGGCCGCGCGGCCATCGCCCGCTGGGCCCAGGCCACGCCCTCGGGTGAGGCGGCCTCCAGCATCGAGCGCACGCGGGCGACGACCTCGGGCCGCTCGGCGAAGGTGGTCTGCCCGAGCAGGGTGGGCAGCACATCGTCGAGCAGCACCCGCGGCGAGCGCTCCTCGAGGATCGTGCGGGCGACCCGCTCCCGGTTCTCGGCCGCGGCGGGCGCGTCGGCCCCGGCCTTGGTGTCGGCGAGCACCAGCCCGGCCACGCGCGAGGCGACGACGTCGGGGTGCCGGCGCAGCAGCGCCATCAGCGTGTAGCCGCCCATCGACAGCCCGCCCAGCACGACCCGCCCCTCCACCCGCTCGAGCACGCCGGCCACGTCGTCGGCGAAGGCGTCCAGCGACGGCTCTCCGGACGCGACCGGGCGACCGCCGAAGCCGGGCAGGTCGGGGGTCAGGAGCACGTTGCCGCCCGTCTCCAGCCGCGGGCGGACGTCGTCCCACAGCGCGCGGGAGAGCGGGAAGGCATGGACGAGCACGTAGGTGACCACGGCCGGACCCTACGCGCCCCCGCAGGCCCCGCGGGGGTGCGACCATGCCCGCATGACGCTGACCGCCGAGCCGTCGACCGGCACCGCTCGCCCCACGTTCGACTCGCTCGACCCGGCCACCGGCGAGGTCGTGGCCAGCTGGCCCGTGCACGACGAGGCGGACGTGCGCAAGGCCGTGGAGCGCGCCCGGGAGGCGGCCGCCTGGTGGCGCGAGCTCGGCTACGACGGCCGTCGGCAGCGGCTGCTGGCCTGGAAGCGGGTGCTGGTGCGCCGGGCGCAGGAGCTCGCCGACGTCGTGCACGCCGAGACCGGCAAGCCGGTGCCGGACGCCATGCTCGAGATCACCCTGGCCGTCGAGCACGTCGACTGGGCAGCCCGGCACGCTCACCGGGTGCTCGGCCCGCACCGGGTCAGTCCCGGTCTGCTGCTGGCCAACCACGCCGCCACGCTGGAGTACGTGCCCTTCGGCGTCATCGGCGTGATCGGCCCGTGGAACTACCCGGTCTTCACCCCGATGGGCTCGATCGCCTACGCCCTGGCCGCCGGCAACGCGGTGGTGTTCAAGCCCAGCGAGCACACGCCCGGTGTGGGCGCCTGGCTGGCCGGCAGCCTGGCCGCGGTCTGCCCGGAGCAGCCGGTGCTGCAGGCCGTCACCGGCCTCGGCCCGACCGGCGCCGCCCTGTGCCGGGCCGGCGTGGACAAGGTCGCCTTCACCGGCTCCACGGCCACCGGCAAGAAGATCATGGCCGCCTGCGCGGAGACGCTCACCCCGGTCCTGATCGAGGCCGGCGGCAAGGACGCCCTGCTCGTCGATGCCGACGCCGACCTCGACGCCGCCGCCATGGCCGCGGCCTGGGGCGGGCTGTCCAACGCCGGGCAGACCTGCATCGGCGTCGAGCGCGTCTATGTGCACGAGGCCGTCGCCGACACCTTCCTGACCAAGCTCGTCGACGTCGTCCAGCAGCTGAAGCCCGGCGACGGACCGGCCGCCTCCTACGGTCCGATGACCATGCCGAGCCAGGCCGACGTCGTCCGCGCGCACATCGAGGACGCGATCGCCCGCGGCGGGAAGGCTGTGGTCGGCGGCCCCGACGCCGTCCGGCCGCCCTACGTCTGGCCCACCGTGCTCGTCGACGTCCCGGAGGAGTCCGACGCGGTGCAGGAGGAGACCTTCGGGCCCACGCTCGTGGTCAACCGGGTGCGCGACATGGACGAGGCGGTGGCGCGAGCCAACAGCACCCGCTACGGACTGGGGGCCACCGTGTTCTCCCAGAGGCACGGCCACGAGCTGGCCCGCCGGCTGCGCTCCGGCATGGCCGCCGTCAACAGCGTCATCTCCTTCGCCGGCGTGGCCGCGCTCCCGTTCGGCGGCGTCGGCGACTCCGGCTTCGGCCGCATCCACGGCGCCGACGGCCTCAAGGAGTTCACCACCGCGAAAGCCATCGCCCGCAAGCGATTCGACGTCCCGCTGGAGCTGACGACGTTCGCCCGGACGGAGAAGGTGGACCGCACGGTGGCGCGGCTGGTGCGGGTGCTGCACGGGCGGTGAGCTCGCGGATCTTGATGCATTCACGCTCGGGAGGGTGCAAGGAGTCTCAAGATCCGCAGGTTTCTCCTGCCCAGCAGCAGGAATCGCGGCTGACGGTCCAGCTGCGGGTGAAAGGCGCTGGGGACGGCGGCGCCCGGGCGCGGTGAGCTCCCCGCTGCCGGCTGCGACCCCGCGCGGAGGCCGGCCCGCCCGAGTGGAGAGTCGTTGCACGCCACGCCGGCGAGTCGCTCAACAGCTCTCCACTCGAGCGCACCTACCGCCGGCCGGCCGCCAGACCCGCCCCGAGCAGGGCCGCTCCCGTCAACAGCGCCGTTTGTCTGTGGCAGCGAGTTCCGCCAGCAGCCAACGCCGCGCACGCCGTGGAAATCCTTTGCCTTCTGCGAATCTTGAGACATCCCCACGCTCAGCAGGGTGCAAGAGGTCTCAAGATCCGTCAGTGCCGCCCGCGTACGACTCCGCATCGGCGGTCTGATCGACGGGTGCGCCGCCCAGCGGCGGGACGTCCGGCTCGAACGTCCCCAGGGGCCCGTCCCACGACGTCGGCAGCGGGGCGGCGCCCGGAGCCACCACGGAGACGATCTCGTCGAGGACCCGGCGCACGTAGGGCTCGCCGACCCACAGGTGCTTGGCGCCGTCGACGCCGACCACCCGGGCCTGCGGGATCCGCGCGAAGCGCTCGCGGGCCTGGGCCGGGCGCAGGTAGTCGTCGAACTCCGGGACCAGCGCGACCACCGGTCTGCCGCTGGCGGCCCAGACGTCGAGGTGCTCGTCGCGGGAGTAGCGCAGCGGCGGGGAGAGCAGGATCGCGCCCTCGACCCCCGGGTCGCAGCCGTGCATGAGCGCGAGGTCGGTGCCGAAGGACCAGCCGACCAGCCAGCGGTGCGGCAGGTCGCGGAACTCGGCGAGCTCGATGGCCGCGGCGACGTCGAAGCGCTCCCCCACGGCGTCGTCGAACGCGCCCTCGCTGGTGCCGCGCGGGCTGGAGGTGCCGCGGGTGTTGAAGCGCAGCACCGCGATCCCGGCCAGGGCGGGCAGCCGGGCCGCGGCCTTGCGGTAGACGTGGCTGTCCATGAACCCGCCGTGCGTGGGCAGCGGGTGCAGCGTGACCAGCGTGGCGACCGGCTCGCGGTCCTCCGGCAGCGCCAGCTCGCCGACGAGCGTCAGGCCGTCGGCGGTCTTGAGCTCGACGTCCTCCCGGCGCGCGGGCAGCAGCGAGTTGGCGCGGATCTCGGGCACGGAGCCCACCCTACGAGGGCTGCGGTTCAGGACCCGGGGGTGGGCTGGCCCGGCAGCGGGGTGCGCGAGAGCGTGACCAGGCCGTGCGGGGTCCCGCTGCACACCGGCGAGACGACGGCGGTGACGTCGGCCGCAGCGCGCTCGGCGGTGGCCCGGTCGCCCGAGCGCCACACGACGGTGAGCGCGCGCCCGCCGCCCAGCGGGCCGACGTAGCCGGCGTGCTCGGCCTGCACCTGCGCCACCCGCCGCGGGATCCCGGTGGGCAGCACGTCCTGGTAGCTCTGCAGCACCACCGAGACGTCGCCGGTGACCTGCTCGGTGGGTCCGTCCGGCAGCCGGTTGCCGGCGCCGACGTAGGTGACGCCGGCCGGCGGGGCGACCAGCGCGACCCATCGGCAGCCGGGACGGTCCTGCAGACGCCCCTGCACGGTCCAGGCGAGGTCGGCGACCACGTAGGCCCCGCCGGCACCGTCGGGCGCTCCCCCCAGCGGCTCCAACGCGTTGGTCAGGTCCGGACTGCCTGCCTCGAGCACCCGGACGGCGACCGCGCCCTCCACCAGCGGGATCTTCGGCTGCACCGAGTGCGAGACGACCAGCAGCACCAGCGCGGCCAGCACGACCAGGGCGACCCAGGGGATGCGCCGGCGCCGAGGCGCCCGCGCCAGTGCGGGGTCGCCGTACGCCCGACTCGTCGACGCCGTGCTCATCGCGCCCTGCGCAGGCGCGGGCCGCGCCGGTCGCGGGCTCCCCAGCAGGGGGTGTGCCAGTGCCGACGCCCGGTGGGGCCGTCGTCGTCGGCCGGGAGCGGGCGGGCGTCGAAGGGCCACGCGACCACGTGCGGGCTGCCCCCGGGGACCTGCTGGTCGCAGCCCGGGCAGCGGTAGGTCTTCCCAGCAGCACCGGCGCCCGCCGTCCGCCGGACCACCCAGTCCTCGCCGCCCCAGTCCTCCACCCGCTGCAGGCCGCCGACCCCGAGGGGTGCGGGTCCCGTCTGCACCCGCCGGTTGCGCCTGCCCACGGGGCACGAGCGTACGTCGTGCCCGGGCACCCCGCCCTTCCTGGGGTGCGCGCCTCAGGCGCTGTAGTCGCGGAACCCCCGCCCGGTCTTGCGGCCGAGGTAGCCGGCGGTGACCAGGTGCTCGAGCAGCGGGGCAGGGGCGAAGCCCGGCTCGCGGAACTCGAGGTAGAGCTCGCGCTCGATGGCCAGCGAGACGTCCAGGCCGACGACGTCGAGCAGCTCGAACGGGCCCATCGGGTAGCCGCAGCCGACCTTCATGGCGGTGTCGATGTCGTCCGACGTCGCGTAGTGGGCCTCGAGCATCTTCACCGCGTCGTTGAGGTACGGGAACAGCAGCGCGTTGACGATGAACCCGGCCCGGTCCGCGCACACCACCGGGTGCTTGCCGACCTTCTCGCACAGCTCGCGCACCGTGGCGGTGACGTCCTCCGCGGTGGAGACCGTGTGCACGACCTCGACCAGCTTCATCACCGGGGCGGGGTTGAAGAAGTGCATGCCGATGACGTCGGCCGGCCGCGAGGTGGCCGCTGCGCACTCCACCACCGGCAGCGACGAGGTCGTGGTGGCGAGGATGGCACCGGGCCTGCAGATCTCGTCCAGGGTGGCGAAGAGCGCCTGCTTCACGCTGAGCTCCTCCACCACCGCCTCCACCACGAGGTCGCGGTCGGCGAGGTCGTCCAGCCTCGCGGTGCCGGAGACGTTGGCCAGCGCGGCGTCCCGGGCCTCCTGCTCGAGCTTGCCGCGCAGCACCGCCTTGTCCAGCGAGCGCTCGAGCGTGGCGCGCACCCGGGCGACCTTCTCCTCGCCGCGGGCGACGTAGCGGACGTCGTAGCCGGCTTTGGCGAACACCTCGACGATGCCGGTGGCCATGGTGCCCGAGCCGACGACGCCGACCTTGCGCACGTCGCGCAGCGGGACCGAGCCGTCGCCGTCGGACGGGGTCTCGGCGTCGGCGACGACGACCGGCGAGTCCGACGCCTCGTAGGTGTAGAAACCGCGACCGGTCTTGCGACCCTTGAGCCCGGCGGTGACCATCTGCTTGAGGATCGGCGCCGGGGCGTGCAGCCGGTCGCGCGACTGCTTGTACATCGTGTCGAGGATCTCGTAGGCGGTGTCCAGCCCGATGAGGTCCATGAGCGCCAGCGGCCCCATCGGCAGCCCGCAGCCGAGCTTCATGGCCGCGTCGATGTCCTCGCGCGAGGCGTAGCGGCAGTCGTACATCGACACCGCGTGGTTGAGGTAGCCGAACAGCAGCGCGTTGGCGATGAAGCCGGCCTTGTCGCCGATGACCACCGGCATCTTGCCCAGCCGCTCGGCCAGGGCCACGACGTCGGCGACGACCGACGGCTCGGTGACGACGGTGCGCACGACCTCGACCAGCTTGAGCACCGGCGCCGGGTTGAAGAAGTGCATGCCCACGACGCGGCTGGGTCGCTCGGTGGACACCGAGATCTGGGTGACCGAGAGCGAGGAGGTGTTGGTGCAGAGGATGGCGTCCTCGCGGCACACCTTGTCCAGCGCGGAGAAGATCTCCTGCTTGAGCTCGAGGTGCTCGGGCACCGCCTCGATGACGAGGTCGGCGTCGGCGAGGTCCTCCATCGACGTGCTGAAGGTGACCCGCCCCAGCAGCGCCGCCTGGTCCTGCGCCGAGAGCTTGCCGCGGCCCACCGCCCGGTCCGTGGAGTGCTGCAGGTGCCCCCGGCCGCGCGCCAGGCCGTCCTCGGTCGGCTCCACCGCCACGACGGCCAGGCCGTTGCGCGCCATCACCTCGACGATCCCGGCACCCATGGTGCCCAGCCCGACGACCCCGATCGTGCCGAACTCGCGGCTCATGGTGCTCGACTCCTTCGTCGACGCCCGGCCGGCGCCCTGGGGCGCCCGGCCGGCTACCGGTCGGTAGGAGTGTGGCACGCCCGCGAGGCTCCGCGGCGGGACCCCTGGCCCGACCCGGACCTGCTGCCCGCACCGCCCCGTGCATCACCCGACCGCGGGCAGGGAAGGGAGCACTACGGCACGGGGGACGACGCCAGGCGCCGCGCGGCAGCGGACGCCGGCGGTGGGCATGGCCGGACGGCGATGGCCGGACGACGATGGCCGGACGACGATGGCCGGACGAGGACGAAGCGGACACGCACCCCGCGCCGAGGAGGTGGCCGATGGCCGGAAGCGTCGGCACGACGCAGCACCGGGACGGGCAGCACGACGGTCAGCACGACGGGCGGCACGACGGGCAGCACGATCTGCTGCTCACCCTGCGCGAACGCCCCGACGACGTCGCCGAGGTGCTCAACGGCCTGTCCACGCTCCTGGTGGACGAGGAGCCGACGGCCCAGGTGCTCGAGCGGGTGGTGGAGCTGGCCGCACGGACGATCCCGGGCTGCGACGCCGCGGGCATCACCGTGGTGGCCGGCGAGCGCCCCAGCACAGCGGCCCACACCGACGAGCGGACCCTCGAGGTGGACCTGGCGCAGTACGAGGTGGGCGACGGACCCTGCCTGGACGCCTACCGGCACCGCCGCATCAACCGGGTGGACCTCGCCGAGGCCGACGACCGGTGGCCGGCCTTCGTCAAGGCGGCCACCGAGCAGGGCATCCGCAGCTTCCTGGCCGCGCCGCTGCTCGTCGGCGAGCAGGCGCTGGGCGCGCTCAACCTCTACAGCCGCAGCGGCGACGGGTTCGACGCCCTGGACGAGGCGTTCATCGGCCTGCTGTCGGCCCAGGCCGCGGCGGCCGTCGCCAACGCGACCCGCTACGCCGACGTCCGCCAGCTCGCGGCCCAGCTGGAGAAGGCGCTGGCCTCCCGGGCGCACATCGAGCAGGCCAAGGGGGTGCTCATGGCGCGCCACCACGTCGACGAGGACACCGCCTTCGACCTGCTGCGCCGCGAGTCCCAGCACCGCAACGTCAAGCTGCGCGACGTGGCCGAGGAGCTGCTGGCCACCACCCGCGTCGACGGCGCGGGAACCTGACGGCCGCTTGCCGCGTCCTCCGGGCGAGCCCGCTGCGCGCAGCACCCTGTGGGCAGTGCCCGCCCCTCACGGCCCGGATGCGGCAGGCTGCGTCGGGTGAAGGAGCGGGGGTTCGTGGACCGGACGTGGGGAAAGCAGGTGCCGTGCTTCCGACGATGACGCCGGGCGGTCGACCGAGCCTGGACGTGCAGGTCACGGTCCACGACACCGCCGCCCTGCTCGTCCTCGTCGGCGAGCTCGACCTGGACACCTGCCGGCTTCTCGGCGCGGTCCTCGACGACCTGCTCAAGACCAAGCGCGAGCCCGCCCTCACCCGGCTCGTCGTCGACGTCGCCGGGGTCACCTTCGTCGACGTCGCCGGCCTCTCGCCGCTGCTGCACGCCCGGGCGGTGCTGGCCAAGCGCAAGGGCCGCCTGGAGCTGCGCTCGCCGGGAACCCGGGTCCGCCGGCTGCTCAAGGTGCTGGCCCTGGGCGACCTGCTGCCCGAGCCGGTCCACGCCGCCTGACCCTGCGCTCGCGCGCGGGGCCGCCCGCCCTGCTGCCGGCGTCGGCTACCGTGACGCGCCGTGCGTCTTGTGATTGCCCGCTGCAGCGTCGACTACGTCGGACGGCTCACCGCCCACCTGCCCCTCGCCACCCGGCTGGTGCTGGTGAAGGCCGACGGCTCGGTCTCCATCCACGCCGACGACCGCGCCTACAAGCCGCTGAACTGGATGAGCCCGCCGTGCAGCCTGCGCGAGGAGCCGGGGGCCCCAGGGGCGACGGCAGGGTCGGAGGCAGGCTCGCAGGCCGGCCCGGCGGGCGTCTGGACGGTCACCAACAAGGCCGGCGAGCGCCTGGTGATCACCCTGGAGGAGGTCCTGCACGACACCAGCCACGAGCTGGGCGTGGACCCCGGTCTCACCAAGGACGGCGTCGAGGCGCACCTGCAGGCGCTGCTCGCCGACCAGATCGAGGTGCTCGGCCCCGGCTACCGGCTGGTGCGGCGCGAGTACCCCACGGCGATCGGCCCGGTCGACATCCTCTGCCGCGACGCCGACGGCAGCACGGTGGCCGTGGAGATCAAGCGCCGCGGGGAGATCGACGGCGTGGAGCAGCTGACGAGGTACCTGGAGCTGCTCAACCGCGACCCGCACCTCGCCCCGGTGGCCGGCGTGTTCGCCGCCCAGGAGATCAAGCCGCAGGCCAAGGTGCTCGCCACCGACCGCGGCATCCGCTGCGTGACCCTCGACTACGACGCCATGCGCGGGCTCGACGACGCCGAGTCGCGGCTGTTCTGACGACTCTTCTGAGGCTGTCCTGAGGCTGTCCTGAGGCTGTTCTGGGGGTGCCCGTCTGCGTGAGGCGTCCCCTCACGCCGCGCGCACGCACCACCGCTCCCCCCGGCGCACGGTGCCCCTCCCGGCACCGGTGCACCAACCCCGCTGGCCACGCCGGGTCATTCGCCGACCATTTCGCCGATCGGGCCTCGACGGCCGCCACCGGACCCCCGATGGTGGAGGTCGGACGGTTCCGTGTTCCCCCTGTCCCCACGGACCCGGCCGCCCGAGCCGCCCGGCCAGCACGGCCGGGCGGCTCGTTACGTCTCGCAGGCGAGGTCGTTCGGCGGCGGGGCGCGCACGTGAGGGGGTCCACGTAGCGCGCGGCGCACCGATCCAGCACCCTGGGCGGGTGAAGATCCTCGTCGTCGGCGCCGGCGCGACCGGCCTGTCCTGCGCGGTGCGCCTGACCGGGGCAGGGCACGACGTCGCGGTGCTCGCCCGCGACCTCGACGCCGAGACCGCGAGCGCGCTGGCGCCGGGGGGCGGGGGAGACGCCGGGGGGGAGTAAACAAAACGGGAGAAGGGAGAGGGGGGGAAGTAAACCCCACACCC
>JBQCIO010000139.1:0-22552 GCA_051953655.1 Motilibacteraceae bacterium | reverse complement strand
GGGGGGTCGGTTGTTGTTTCTTCCTCTTCTTCGGTGGGTTGGGGGGGTGGGGCGGGGGGTCCCCCCCCCCCCCCTCCTGGGTTTCTACTGCGGGTTGAGGGCGGTCAAGGCCCGGGTGAGGGAGCCGTGTACGCCCTGCTTGACCCGTAGGCCTTGCTCGAGGGCCCGCCCCAGCGCTGATGTCGCGCTGTTGACCAGCCTTGCCATCTCGTCCAAACCGGTGAGCTCGTCGAAGGCTCCGCGGATGAGGGCCTCGATCGCCTCCTTGTTGATGTCGCCGCCGCCGTTGGCGGCGAGGCTGGTGATCTGCAGGACCTCCTTCAAGGTCAGATGGACCATCCGAAGTGCCTTGCCGCCGTCATCGACAGCGACGACGAACGCGTTCGGTGCGACTCGACACAGGGTGCTGGCGCCGTTGGGGAGTTGGCTAGCGTCGGCGACTAGGCCTATGGCGGCGGTCGCGCCGCGCAGCTGCATGCTCGAGGCGAGCTCGCGGGCCCATTGACTGGCTGTCAGCGGCTTGGTTCGGGTCTTGGCCTCGACCACGATCTTCACCTCGGCGCCGCCGGTGGAGGTGGGGGCGAGGGTGATGAGCCCGTCGCCGCTTCGGCGGGTTCCGCCGGGGGCCGGGGTGCTGCCCACCTCCGTGAAGTAGTCCCCGGAGGCGGCGCAGATCCCGGCCATCAGGGCGTTCGCCGCGCTCTCGAACTCGGCGCCGGCCTGGCGCGTGGTGCGCTGAGCCGCGGCGGTGGTGCGGGCGGCTTCGGCCGCTGAAAGTTGCGCCCTGATGGTGGTCATGTGCTCGGCCAGCTCGCCCCGGCTGGCGTCCACCGCGGTGAGCAGGTCCCCGCGCAGGGTGCGCACCGGCCCGTCGTCCACGGTCAGGACCGCGTGAACGGCGCGGCTGTGCTCGGCCAGGGCTGCCCGCAGCTCGGTCATGCCGGCTGCCTGGACCTGGGAGATGGCCTGGGCGACCGCGTCGCGCACGCTCTGCGCCTCCCCGGCCATCAGCTTCTCCAGCTGCCCGGGGAGCTGGCCCAGGGCCTGGGCGGCCACCCCGGCCAACCGTGTGTCGGCGCTGCTGAGCTGCTGCACCGCCGCTTCGATGGCGTCGGCCGCGGCCGCGGAGTGGCTCTCCACCTTCCGCTGGAAGTCGTGCAGGCTCCTCTCGAGAAGGCCACTGCTCACTGAGCTGCTCCCAGCCACGCTCGCGGCGAGCCCGACGGGGAGGGCGCGGGCGATCAGGTCCAGCGCGCCTTGCTCGCCGCTCTGCTTGAGAGCGGCGGCGAGGATCGCTGCTGCTTCCTCGTGTCGCACGGTGACCTCGCGCAGGTGCACCAGGTCGCCGCGGATCTGCACCGCCCGGCCGGCGACGTGGGCGGGGCTGCTGTTCGTCCCGGTCGTCTGGACCGGGAGATCGGGGATCTCGGTAAGGCTCACCGGGCACCGCCGATCTGGGCCTGGGCGGCCAGCTCGGGCCGTTCCTGCAGGATCCGCCGGCAGGTCAGGCATTGCTGGGCGGGCCCGTCGTCGACGTGCAGCCGCTCGCCTTCCCACACGGCGATCTCGGTCAGGACGGCAGCAAGGTGCGGGTGCCGCTCCTCCAGCGTTTCCTCGATCCGCACCCGCAGCGCCAGGAGCTCCAGCAACCCGGGGGCGGTGGGGTCGTGGTGGCCTCCGGCGATGATGCCCCGGGCGGCCAGTTCCCAGCACAGGGCGAGCAGCCGCCGGGCGTCCGGGGGCAACTCGGACGACTGCTTCCCGTTGACAGCACCGGTGGTGACGGTGCTGTTGGTGCTGCGGCTGCGGCTGCCGTTGGTGTCGGCCTCTCGCTGGGCCGGCGGGGTGCCGGTGCGACGAAGGCGCGTTGTTGTCGGTTGTGGTGTGAGCGCGTGGCTCGAGTTGTTCATCGAGCTCTCTCCCTTGGACTGGGCGCGTCACCGGGGGCCTGGTGCCCCGCGGTGTCCGCGCGGGGCGTGGTGGCCCAACCCGACTCTTTGGGGCGGTGTCACCCGGGAGAAGGGCCCCGAAAGGGTGACGTTCCGCGCCGCCGGTTCACCCCTGTTGGTCCGCTGAGGTGGGCGGTTGCGATCACGTGCGGTCGGCGGGCCGCTCACTGCGCCCGGCCGATCCGGACGGCGCGCAGCAGCAGCCGTCCTCCTGGTGTGGTGAGTAGCCACTCCTGCCGACCGCCGGTCGAGGAAACGTCCTGAGCGAAGGTGGGGGGCAAGGACTCGTCCCCGCCGCTCGACGTGCGCCGCGGCCGTCTCCCACGGCCCGACCCGGCCCGGACCGCTTCTGGTGCCGCCTCGCCATCGGCGGTCGGCGACATGTGGCCAGGGGCCGCCGGTGGAGCAGCAAGAGAGGCGTCCGGTGCAGCGGCAGCAGAGCGGCCCGGCTCGCCAGCGTGCGGAGTGGAGTCGATCGGGAGTGGGGTGGCAGGGACAGGTGGGCGTGGCGGGGTGAAGCGTTGCGCGGCGGCCTGGCGGGTGCACCCGAGCTGTTCGCCCACCGCGGCCCAGGACGCGCCGGCGGCCCGGGCGCGCTGGACGCAGGCCGTGGTTCGTGCCTGCACCTCCCGCTCCAGCGCCCGCAGCGCGGTGAGCTCGGTCAAGGCGTCCGGTGCGGCCGCGACCCGGCCGGCCAGAGCCGTCAAGGTGGCTTGCTCGTCAAGGGGGCTTGGCACGGGCAGGACGGTGCCGGGCAAGGCGACCTGCGCAACCGGCCGGGGCGGCAGGCCGCATCGCTCCCCCCGGGGGGGGCTGACACGCATGGTGCGGCGGCCCGGATTCGTGGGGCTGGGTGTCGGGGGACCGCCGGGGTCCGTGAGCTCGAGCGCTGCGTCACCCAGCGGCCCGGGGATCGGTAGTCCTGGCGCTGGCGGAAGGTTGTGCTCAGGCGGCCACTAGTGCGAGCGAGAGCTGGCCAGCAGCACGGCTGCGGCCCTCTCGCGCTGCGCTGAGACGCGGGGCTGGCCGGTCCGCAGGTCCAGTCGGCGCCGCGATCTCGATCAGCGTCGACATCGCGAGGTTGTCCGGGGTGGGGCCGAGCCCGGCCTGGACCTGTCGTAGGCCTTCGTTGTGGTCGCGGCGGCCGTCGGCGTGGCGGGGGAACACCACCGACGGTGCCGGGCGGGGGTCGTGGCCGGTCAGGGTCCAGCGCCCGGGCTGTCGCAGGCCGCGTTCGGTGGTCCAGCCTCGGCAGGCCTCGAAGTCGGCCAGCCGCCACCGGTAGGTGTCGCGCTCGGCGGCGTGGGTGTCGGCGCGGCGCGCCACGACGCCGGTGACGCCCAACGCGCCGGCGGCATCGTCGAGCCCGTCGAGCTCCCGCGCGTGCCACTGCGTGGTGCTGGCCTGGACCAGCCCGGCGGCTGCGAGTCGGTGTAGGTGCCGGCGGACTGTGCGCACGTTCAGGCCGGTGCGGGCGGCCAGCGCAGCGGGGGTGGCGGCACCGGGGGTGAGGGCGGTGTAGACGGCGGCGGCGTAGCGCCCCAGCCCGTCGCGGGTGAACACGTCGTGGGACTGGATGGCCACCACCGTGGCCAGGGCCGTTGTGGTGGGGGGCGCCGGGTTAGTGTCCCAGCTAGGGCCTTGCACCGACTGGCGAAGTGATGCGGCCTGGCCTGTCCCTTGACCGGCGCTCAGCCGGGGCGGCACGGCGGGGCGGTAGGTGGCGGCCTGGAGGCCGCTTGTCGGGGTGACGGGTGCGAGCCAGCCGTCGCGGGTCAGCCGGTGCAGGGCACGTGCTGCGGTGGAGCTGGTCAGGCCGGCACGTTCGGCGAGCCGGCGGACGCTGGCCGGCACGCCCTCCTCGGCCCAGTGGCCGGCGTCGTCGAGGAAGGCATCCAGCACCGCGCGGTCGCTGCGCCCGCCCTGTCCGCCCCACCGCTCGGGCACGGCGTCGGCCGCGGTGCGCACGGCGGCAACCAGCTCAGCCTGCTGGAGCACCTGGTCGACCGGCTGAGGGGCTGTTGGGGGGTGCTGCTCGGCGTACTGCTGCCGCCCGCGCCACAGCCGCGCGGCCGCGGCCAGCACCTGCGGATGTGTGCGGGCCCGGTATCGGCCGCCGCCTTCATGGGCCCGACGCAGGTGGTCCAAGCCGAGGTTGGCGGGGTCGAGCGCTGCGGCGGCGAACTCCTCGAAGGTCAGGCCGGCGTTGAGGTAGCCCAGCGCGATCGCCGCCGCGACCGCGGACCGGTCCCGGTAGCGGCCCTCCAGGTCCCCGTCGCGCTCCAGCTGCCGCAGCCGCAGCGACAGCTGGCGACGGGAACGGCGGCCGGGCAGGGGGACGACGTTCTCGGGCTGTGGCGGGACACCGGTGATCGCGCACAGCCGGTCCAACGCTGCCCGCTCGTTGCCCAGCTCGAGCGCGGCGGCCGCCGCGGCCGCCGAGGTCATCAGGGTGGAGGCCCCGCCGTGCCGGTGCGGGGCGCCGGGCGGGCGGATGCTGCCGGTGGTCGGGTTGCACAGGCAGCTCGGATCCAGGGTGGGCAGGTGCGCCGCTCCCAGGTGACGGGCCATCGCGGCGACCTGCGCAGCGGGCAGCGGCTCGGTGAACACCGCGATCAGGTGCCTGCCCCCAGACGGGCCGGAGACCGCTTCGATGAACTGGACCCCGGCCTCGGCCAGCCACCCGCGCAGGGCCCGCGCGTCGGCGTCGACGTCGCCCTTGGCGGCGTCCAGGTCGAACGCCAACCTGTAGTAGGCCCCGTTCCTGGCCAGGTAGACCGCGTAGGGAAGCGCCGGCAAGGCATCCTCGTCCCAGGGCCGCTGCCGGTAGGAGTTCAGGATCCGACCGTCAGAGCGCCTGGCCACCCGCAGCTGGCCCGCACGTGCCGACACCATGCGCGCCATCTCGAACGCGGAAGGGGCGCCAACGGCGCCTGCGCAGGTCCGGGGGCTTTGCACCGCCGGGACGGTGCGACGCACCGCCGGGACGTCAAGCAGCCCCCGTCGGTGCGCCTACCTAAGCTGTGACTACCTCAGCATCCGGTGAGCCGGGAGTACGTCGCGGACGGCGGATAGCCGAGCACGGCGCCGAGCACGACCCAACCGGCGTCGCTGTCCTCGTCCCACCACGGTGGCAGCATCACGGCGCCGCGCTGGACCAGCGGCTGGGTGAGGTCCAGGTCGAAGGCGAGGTCCAGGCCCCGGTCGACCGTGTCCAGCAGCGAGGCGGCGCGGGCCCGGTCCGGGGCGCCGGACGCGATGGCGTGCCACGTTGCCCGCAGCGAACGCTGGTTCACCCGGTCACCCAGCCGTCGAGGAGTGATCCACACCTTGGTGTTCCAGTCGCGGCTAACCAGGGCCGTCAGGCCGGTCGACCGTGCCGCTTCTGCCCACCGGTAGGCGTCCGCCTCGGCACCGACAAGCAGACCGGTCGGCTTCGCGCCGCTCAGGACGCGAGCGAGCAGGGCTTCGTTCTGCCGCATCCCGCCCGGGGTCATCGCCAGCTCGTGGATCCAGCCTCCGCAGAAGTCGAGGTTGCCGAAGCTGTGGGTGGCCGGCCCGGCGGCAGTGGCCAGGTTCGGGAAGGTGTAGGTCGTGTAGGTCAGGTCGAACGGGCCCTGCCAGTCCTCGTCGTCCTCCTCGTCGTGGATGCAGGCCTCAGCTGGGATCGGCCACGGGACCTCCGCCCAGGTCGGGTAGCCCTTCACCACCGTCCGGTACGGACCGGCCGCTTGGGTGAACCAGCCGCTGGGCTGGGCGCCGTCGCTGTCAGTCAGGCGGGTCCACCCCGGAGGTGGGGCCGCGGTGTTGGACGGCCACACGACGGCGGTGGCGAGGTCGCTGTTCACGGGTTCTCCCAGGATCTTCGACGAGCAGGATGGCCCTCACGGTGCGGCCGCCGTCGGCCGTCGCAACCACCCGCTCCCGAGGCATACAAGGCCTGCGGCCACTCGCATCCGCCGAGCAGGGCGCGGTGACCGCAGGCTGCTCAGAACCCGCGCCTCGCGTGGCGCCCTGGCCAGGTGGAACTGCTTCCGCACGTGGTCGCCCTCGAAGCGCTCAGGGCACCGGCTTCGACTCGCCCTCGTGACTTCGGATGCCGGCGTAGCCGACATGGGGGACCTGCTGTGGGCCCGATGTTGGCACGCCTTCGGGACGCGCGGACGTTCCAGCAGGCGCGCGTCGACCCGGACGCCGGAACCGTCGCGGGGCCCGTCGGGCGGACATCGCGCCGGGCGTCCTGTACCGGCGAGCAGTCGCCGGATCGGCCCTGCCCGACCTTGACCGCGCGGATCAGCGGGGTGTTAGGACGAGCACCCTTGATGCATCTGTGGAACGACGTCGGTGGTCTGGCTGCGCGCGTCGGGGGTTGGTCCCGGTTGTGCCCTCCAGCGTGCGGCCGTTCATGGCCACCGACGTCGTTCCTGTGTCGCGCGCCGGCCGTGGTTGCCCGCTGAACCGGGTAGTGGCGGGTGTTTCGGGGTCGGTCGCTTCGACGAGGGGGATGGTCCGGAGCAGTGCAGGACGCGCAATGGACCCCGGCCTGGCGCCGCCAGCGCCCCGTCAAATGCTTCTGCCCGGCTGGCCGCGGTCCTGCAAGAGAACGACGCCGGTGGCCTCGCCGCGCGCGTCGGGGATAGTCCCGGTTGTGCCCACCAGCGCGCGGCCGTTCGTGGCCACCGACGTCGTTCCTGTGTCGAGGCGCCGGCCGTGAGTGCCCGCGGAACCGGGAGGCGGCGGGCGCTTCGGGGTCGGTCGCTTCGACAATGTGCATGGTTCGGAGCAGTGCAGGACGCGCAATAGACCTGAGGTTGGGCGCTCCGCCGCCCCACCAAGTGCTCGTGACCAGCGGCCGACCTCCTACGTCAGAAGCCGGCGAAGGTCGTGGCCGGCGGGTAGCCCAGGACGGCACCGAGGACGAACAGCCCCGCATCGCTGTCCTCGTCCCGCCACGGCTGCTGCTTCGGCCCTCGCGGCAGCTCGCAGCCGGGCTGCGATCGAACGGCGCGACCGCGGAGCTGCCTATTGGCCGCGCTAAGGACGATCGGCAGGGGCGTGAGGGAGGGGTAGCAGCCGGGCCCCCGGCGGAGTCGGCTTGTGCCCTGACTGACGGGGGGGTGCAGCCCTCCGGCCTTGTCAGTCTGCGGCTGGCGCTTACCGGTGCCTGCATGACGACACCTTCGCCGTACCCGGAGCGGTCTGTTGCCAGCCTGCCCCCTGGCCCCGCGAGGCGCCGTGAGTCACCGCTCGAGCTGTACCTGCTCGAGCTGCAGCGCTTCCGGCTGGATGACAGGCAGCGGCCACGAGAGCTGTCCGGGCCGGAAGGCGCGCCCGACGTCGAGGTGACGGTACAGGTGGATTCGAGCGTCGTCCCGTAGGTGCAGAAGTCCGGTCCATTTCAGTGGACCGGGCCTATTGCAGCGCTGCGGCAGGCGCGCACGGTCCGGGCCAGGCACCAGCCGGTGCCGACTCGGGACTGGAGGAGCCACGTCATGGGATCTGCGCTGAGTGGGCTGTACACCGCCCGCCGGGTGTACCAGGTGCTGGCCAAGGTGCTGCCGCAGGGCGAGCCCACCGTCGGCGACGTGGTCCGCTATTCGGAGGTGGGCGGGCTGGAGGGCGTCGCGGCGCAGCGGGCTTCGCACTTCTCGGTCTACCCCGACTCGGCGATGCAGGTGATGGCCGGCTGGCCGCAGGAGGCGTGGGACCCGGACCAGCCGGACCGGGGCGAGGAGTACGGCATTCGCTGGATCCGGATGCGGGATTTGCACCACAACGCGGTCGGCGACGAGGTGGTGGCCGGGGTGGTGCTGCTCGATGGGCATCTGCTGTTGAACATCACCTTGTCGAGCACGTTGCGGCACATCCCGCGTGAGGACGGCGAGGACGAGAACGCCTACACCTGCCTGGTGCTGGCGGTGCTGAACCACTACACCTCTCTGCAACAGGCACGGTGGGCCGATGACCCCACCCGGGCCGGCCGTGACGGCCTGGGCTGGGCGGTGACCAGGGACAAGTGCCAGGCCCGCGGCGTGAAGATGGTGCTGGGTGGGCGCATCTACGACCTGAACCGGCCGGAGGACTCCTTCGCCCTTGGGGCCCTGGGGCTGACCGGCAACCAGGACGACCCGCTGCGGCGTCGCAAGCTGACCGGCAAGCGGCTGAGCAAGTACCGGGCCGGCGGGGCCGCCATCGCCGAGGACCAGCTGCCCCTGGGCTGGACGCTGAAGCGGGACCAGTTCGGCCGAGCGGTGCGCGAGGGTGACCGCGGCCTGCTGCCGGTGGCCCAGTACGAGCGGGTGGAGGCGCTGCAGAAGCTGTACGCGATGGCCGCCGACGGCAGGCCCTGGGCCGCACTCGCCCGGGAGCTGATCGCGCTGGAGGCCGACGGCAAGATCGCCCGCAGGTCTCACGTCGACCCCGGGGCGACCTACGCTGCGACGGCTGGCAGCCTCCAGGCCGGCTACGACGCGGCCAAGAGCATCTTCGTCCGGTCCAACTGGACCCCGGCGTCGCCGCCGGCACCGGAGCTCATCGATCGCTACGAGCACGGCGAGGACCCCGAGGGCCTGTTCGACGCGGACACGGTGGTGTTCCTGGGCAAGGTCGAGCTGGTGCGCACCGGCCGGTACCACCGCCGCCTACGCAACGACATCCGCGGTCGCGGCGTCGTGGTGGACGGAGTCAAGGTGACCTACCGCGACGACGTCGACGAGTACGGGCACTACGACCTGCGCTCCGCTCCCTGGCCGTGGCCGACCGACCCCGAGACCGGCGCGGAGCTGCCCCGCTTCGGCATCAGCGACGAGGACTGCCGCCGGGTCGGGGCCCGGCTGCTGCGCGAGCTGCGCGCACCCCGCCGCAGGACCGGCGGACAGGCGCACCAGGGCAAGGACCGGCGGGTCCTGCAGATCGCGAACAGCTGGGTGACCGAGGCAGGCGCCCCCTGCTCGGTGTACCCGGACGAGCCGACCGAGTGGGGCGCGCAGGCCCGGCAGAACAATAGCGGCAGGGAGAACTTCATCCTGATCACCCGACGGCAGTCGGCTGGCGACCGGCCCGACGGCAAGCCCGGCCGCCGCGGCTGGAGCCAGCTCGGCGACGAGGAGGGACTCGCGGCCCACACCGCCGCCACCGGCAACCTCGCCGAGCTCATCGCCTCGGTCGCCGTCGCTCTGGACAGCGGGGTGCAGCGCCTGCTCGACCCGGACCGGCTAGCCCCGGTCGCCTCGGCCACCCTGCCGACCAGCCAGGACCGCCTCCCGGGCCGGCGCGCGAAGCTCGCCGGGAAGCAGACGCGCCTGGGTGAGGTGGTGCAGGAGGCCGAGGGCCTGCGGGTCCAGGCAGGCCGCATGGCCCTGGCGCAGGACTTCGACGGCGCAGACCGCTATGAGAAGCAGGCCAAGAAGAAGGACGCCGACGCCGCCGACCTCGAGGCGTCCATCAGCGAGGTCAAGGACGAGATCGAACAGCTCGAGCATGACTCCAGCCGGGACGGCCAGGTCAGCGCGCCGGCGAACCTGTCGGTCGCGGCCTACCTCGTCGCCGGGCTGGAGCGGGCTGCCTGCGGCAACGGCCGCGGACCGCTGGACCTCGGCACGCTGGCCGACACCGTGTTCACCGACTGGCGCCTCGAGCCGCAGGGGCACCTGCTCGCCTGGGCCACCACCGCCCGCCTCCCGCTGCGCGAGGGCGGCACCCTCGACCTGCCCCTGACCGGGCAGATCAGCAACGTCCGAGTCCGCACCGGCAAGCAGGCCCCGCAGCGCGACCTGGTCGCCCGGTACGTCCTCGGGGAAGGTCAGAGCCTGGACACCGTCGCGACTTGGTTCACCATGACCCGCCGGTCCCTGCTCGTGCACCAGCTCATGCCCTGGCTGGTCGAGCAGGGGGTCACCGCCCGCGGAGCGAAGTGCGCCCTGGTCGACCACCCGGTGCAGGCCGTGCGCGCGGTGGTGTTCGCCCAGCTCACCGGCAAAGCCGACGAGCTCGCCGCGTGGCCGCAGGCATGGGTCGACCTGCTCACCCAGACCTACCGCAACCCGGCCCTGAACTGGGGCGACGCCGCCTGCCCGGACGACCTCGGCTGGGTGCACCGGCTGCTGGCAACCCTCGACACCCCGCATGCGCACCGGCGCGGCCTGCCCGTCACCGGCGCCGCCCTCGCGCTCGGCGTCACCGAGCGCGACATCCGCGAACTGGTCCAGCCACAGCGCCGCACCACCGGGTTTACCCGGCCCCAGTTCCTGCGCTACCTGCCCGGCAGCCAACGCAGCCGCATCCAGCTCATCCCCTGCCCCCACGGCTGCCGCCGCAGCTGGGCCAACCACGCCGCGCTGTTTCCCGAGGTGGCCGCCTCCGGCTACGCCGTCCTTTGCGCCACCTGCCGGCGCGCACCCAACACCGTGGAGTCGCGCTGGGCGCGCATCGCGTTCCCGATGGCCTACCGCACCCCGTACACCGGCACCGGCCGAGGCGGCTCCCTGAGGGAGCAGGCGCAGACCCACCGCCTCACGCAGGTCATCCCTCTCGCCGGCGACGCCGTCGCCTAGCCGACGCCGGGTCTCATCTCCTCGAGGGGCGGTCTAGGTCCTGACCGCTTCGGACCGAAGAGGCGTGAAGGCCCAGGCGACGGCCTGGGGCTGAAGGCGAGGTGCCGCAGTGACGTAGCCCAAGCTTGCGGCACTACCAGGACTCTGATCAGGGTCCGCGGCGAGCGCGCTCCCGGGCGATGATTGTCCGGGCGCCGCTGCGGTTCATGCGCATCTTGGCGTAGGGCACGCTGACCTCGTAGTGGGCGGCAACGTCCTCGTCGCTCCACCCCCGGCGGGCGGCCGTAAGCGCCGCCTTGAACGGAATCAGTAGTTCGCCGCCGAGGCGGTCGGCCTCATCCTCAATCGCCGGGTCGGCCGCCCGGCAGCCGTCGCCGTTCACGAGGACAGCCGTGAACTTGTGCTCCCACAGGACGTGCGCCATCTCATGGGCCAAGCTGGCCGTCCTCCGAGCGGGCGCATGCGCGTCGTTCTCGACGATGAACATGCCCGTGCCGCACGGGACCAGGGCGGCGGAGAACCAGGCGTTTCCCGGCTCCGCCAGACGGGCAACTGTCTCCGCCGGGCATCCGGAGATGTCGCTGATCTGCAGCACCGGGATGCCGTACTCCTTCGCGAGCAGCGTCGGGTCCAGCGGACCGAAGGGGCCAACCCCGAGCTCGGCTCGCACCTCCAGCGCAAGCCGCTTCGACTCCTCCACAGCCCCCCGGCGCACGGCTAGACGCGGTTCCGACCCGCGAGGTACTGGTCCATCGCCGCGGTGAACAGCACTTGGAGATGCTGCACGTCGTCCTCGTCGAGGTCTTTGCGGGCGCGTAGGAGAGGAGCCATCGAAGCCACGACATCGGGAGTCCCCAGTGCCCGCTCCTGGTCAGTTGTCATGAAGGCCTCAGCCGGCTGACCGAGCCAGCGGACGAGGCCGGCGAAGGCGTCAACGTCAGGGCGAAGCCCGTTTGCCATCCGGGTGAACGTGGACGGGCTCAGCTGGCATTCGCGAGCGAGTTGTCGCCATGACATTTTCCTGGCCGTCTTCTCGGCTTCGAGTGCCGCGTACAGCGCGGCGACGTCCACATGGCTGTGGGACGGCGGCATGGCGCTGCTCCTCATCGGTCGGGTGGTCGTGTTCGACATCTCGAACATTGTGGTACTGTTAGACATGTCGAACACTAGCGGACCGGGCAAGGCCCCGGCTGTCAAGGGGGCATCGTGTACGTCACTCACGACGACGTCGCCGACTTTGCGGAGCGGCGGGTCAACCTGCCCTCGGATAAGGCCAAGCAGTACCGGGCCCAGGCAAACAGCCTGAGGGAGAAGCTGGAAAAGCACGTCACCGCGCACCCGGACTACGACCTGGTGAAGATGCGGAACGCGGGCAGCGTGGAGAAGCGCACGTCACTGCGCACGACCAGCGACATGGACCTGATGGTCTACATCAAGGCCGGCGGGGTCCCCGCCGACGACGCCCAGCTCTCGGACTGGATGAAGGACCGCCTCGTCGAGGCCTACCCGCAGCTGGACCCGGCCCAGTTCGTTCCTCAGACCCACTGCGTGACCATCACGTTCCGGGGCAGCGGCCTCGACGTCGACGTCGTCCCGGTCATCTACGAGGGCGAGCCCGACGACGTCGGCTACCTCGTCGCAAAGCACTCCGGCGCGCGGCTGAAGACCAGCGTCACGCAGCACCTCCGGTTCCTGCGCGCTCGCAAGAACGGGGATGCTGACCTTGGGATCGCCGCCAACCCGGACCTGGCCCAGGGCATCCGCTTGGTCAAGTGGTGGGTCAAGCAGCAGAAGCTGAAGGACCCGGACTTCCGGTTCAAGTCCTTCATGGTCGAGCTCATCCTCTGCCGGCTCAACGACGAGGGGGTCCCGTTCGGCGACTACCCCGTCCTGCTCGAGAACTTCTTCGAGCACCTCCTCACCGACCGGTTCGCCACCCAGATCGCCTTCACCGACTTCTACAAGGCTTCCGCCCTGCCCGCCCGAGGAACGGCCCCGATCCAAGTCATCGACCCGGTGAACGCCGACAACAACGTCGCCGTTCGGTACACCACCGTCGATCGCGACCGGATCCTCGGCGCTGCGCAGGACGCCTACGACGCCCTGTCCGAGGCCCGCTGGGCCACCACGAAGGGCCGTGCTGCGGCCTGCTGGAAGGACGTCCTCGGCCCGTCCTTCGGAGGCTGACCGGTGACTTCCTCCTACACCACCAGCAGCAGTTTCACCCGCACGAACGCCGAGTACCTCGCCTCCAAGGTTGGCGCGGATCTGTACCAGTGCCACCGCCGCTACGGCCACCCTGAGACCGAGCAGAAGGTGCGCGACTACATCGCCGAGCTGGTGGAGCAGCTCGCCGCCGGGTACGTCGCCAAGTACGAGTTCGGCTTCCTGGCCGCCGGCCGGCGTCGCGTCGTCTCTTGGTCGTACACCGTCACCGCGACCGGGCTCACCGGGGGCGACGACCGACCCGGCGGCGTCTACCTGACCGCCGACATCACCGGCGCCGACTGGTTCAACTACCTCACGCGCAACGACTCCTGGGCCGCTCTCACCGACGCGCAGCGGCGCGCCTTCACCGAACGGCTGCCGTTCGCCCGGACGCCAGCGGACAGTCCGACCGACGGGGACGGCTACTGGCACGAGGACCGCACCTACAGCGCCGCTGGTGTCGCGCTGCCCCGTCGCACTTTCCGACCGTACTAACCCCGCCCGGCTCAGGAGAGGAAGAACTACATGCAGGCGCCCGACGGCTTGTTCGGTCAGGTCGTGGAGTTCCCCGACCCCGACGCGCAGGACCGGCTGGCGGCGCTCGTCGGCGTCGACGACACCGTCGACCGCCTGGCTCTCGAAGCTCAGTTGCTCGCCGACCCCGGCCGCCTCGAGGTCTGGGCCTCGAGGACCTTCGGGACGGTGCCACCCGCCGTCGCTCGCTGGGCCTCGCGCGCCCCCCTCTTCGTCCTGGCCGGCGACGTGGGCACCGGGAAGACCGAGGTCGCGGAGACCATCGGCCACCGCATCTCCACCGACCTGCGGGTCCCCGTCACGCTCTACCCACTGTCTCTGACCGCCAGGGGCAAGGGCGCAGTCGGCGAGATGACCACCCTCCTCACTGCCGCGTTCGCGCAGGTGCGCGAAGCCGCCGACGGAGGGCGCACGCGGGTCGGGCGTCTGTCGAAAGCAGTCGTCCTGCTGATCGACGAGGCGGATGCGCTAGCTCAGAGCCGGGAGCTGGCCCAGATGCACCACGAGGACCGCGCCGGCGTCAACGCCCTCCTGCGCGGGGTCGACGCCCTGCGCGACGCCCGGCTGCCGGTGATCGTGCTGCTGGTCACCAACAGGCTGGAGGCGCTGGACCCCGCGGTTCGACGCCGCGCCGCGCGCGTGTTCGAGTTCCACCGCCCGGACAGCGCCCAGCGCCGTGCCCTGCTCGCCGCTGAGCTCGACGGCGTCGGCCTGGATGCGACCGCCCTGAACGCTCTCGTCGAGGCGACCGGCCCGTGCGGGGGGCGCGACTACGGCCACACGTACTCCGACCTGCGACAGCGCGTCGTTCCCGAGATCATCCTGGACGCTTTCCGCCGCGGTGCTTCGATCGGCATCGACACCGCGCTCGCCGTCGTCCACAACATCGCGCCGACCCGTCCGTTCGGAGGTGAGCTGTGACGGCAGGCCCGACGGACCCGGCCGGCCGGGTGTTCGTCTCCTACCGCCGCACCCGCGCTGGAGAGGTGTCGGAGCTGCTCCAGGCCCTCCACGACCGAGGCGTCCCCACCTGGCTGGACACCAGGAACCTTGCGGCCGAGCCCACCGGCGACGGGCTCCGGCGAGTCCTGCAGGACCCGGAAACCGCCGGCGCCATCCTGTACCTCACTCCCGAGGTCGCGGACAGCCCGACCATCCGGGAGGTCGAGGCGCCGAGCATCATGCGGCGGTTCGCCCGCGACGCCGGCTTCTGGGTACAGCCCGTGGCCGCTGGCGGCGTCGACTACACGGGGGCCGCAGATCTACTGGCCGGCAAGATCGGCACGGAGGACCTGTCGCGGTGGAACATCCATCGTGTCGACGGAGACCCGGCGACTGCCGACGACGTTGTGGCGATCGCCCGCCGTTGCCTCGCCCGTCGACTTGAAGCCATCCACGCGTCGCTGCCGACCGGGCAGCCGCTCGTCATGCGGCTCCACGCGCGCGGCACCCCCGCCTCCTTCCCGGGAGATCACCTGGTCCTCGACTGGACTGAGCGGTTCCCTGACGGCGCGGCGACAGCCGCGTCCTGGGATGCGTTGAGCTTGGCCATCAGCGACGTCGCGACCGCGATCCGGATCTGCTGCCCCGGCCGCGACGTCGTCGCCGCTGGGACTCCAGGCCTGCCCGCGGCGGTGCTGCTCGGTTCCGCGTTCCCGACCAGGGACGCCGGGCAGCTGTCCTGGCGGCAGCGTCAGCCGGATGGAGACCTCGACCAGCCCTGGAGGGTCGGCGACGCCCGGGGTCCGGAGCTCGCCGAGGCGGCCGGCTGGAAGGCGACGGTGTCGTCGCACGACCCGTCTGCCGTCGACTGCGCCGTACTCGTGAACGTCAGTGACGACGTCAGTGGCGCCTTCGGGGCGAGCCACAAGGAACTGCCCTCGTGGCGGGCCGTGGTCAGCGTCGGCGGTCCCGCTGCCGGTGGAACGCTCCGCGCGAACGAGGTGGCCTCGCTGGTCCGGTTGACCGTCCGCGCCGTCCGCGACGCGCGAACCGAGCTAGGGCCATTCGCGTCGGTCCACCTCTTCCTGGCGGCGCCGGCCGGATTCGCGGTGATGCTCGGCACGCTGCTGGCCACCCTGCCGCCCGTGGTCACCTACGAGTACGACACGCGGCGCAGCCGGTACGGGAGGGCCGTGTCGATCTGCACCTGACGACGACTCCAGGGAGCCGGGTTCCGCGCAACGAGGCTTTTCCCCGAGACCAGACCCCTACCCGCGCCGCCCGGCGCCGCACCTGTGCTCAGGCGGCCAGCGCTGCGCAAGCGGGCCCCAAGGGCCATGTGGGCAGCCGACCGTGCTGGGGCTCTGTTCAGCCGACAGGTCCCGGCGCGGTGGTGTCGCTTGGGCACCATCCTGACGGCTGGTTGCGCAGACGCCCCGCGGCCGGACCGTGCGGGTCATGTACATCCACCTAGAGCAGAACCACTGGCCCGGCACCCCTGCTCAATGCGCCGCCCGGCTCCGGCGGGTCACGTCGCTGCCAGACCTCACCGTGCGGACGCAGAGGGAACTCGTCGCCATCTCCTGGGTAGAAGGGCCCGCGGAAGCGCCGGTGTTCGCAGAGTTTGGGGACCGGCTGAAGGGCGTTGTGTCGTGGCGTGCCGTGCGGCTGTACCGCGCCTCCACCCTCGGTGCGGCCCTGATTCACAACTGGGAGCGCAAGGACCCGTATCTACTCCAGCGCACCTGGGGCCACCTCTGCGAACGAGACCTCGCCACCAGGCCCCTGCACCCCGAGCTGCTCACCCTCGGCGCCGTCCTCGCCGGACTCGCCGACGTTCTCCCAGCAGCGCTCATCGGCTGGCACCGTAGGCGCCGAGACGCCGACCTGTGGTCGACCCTCGTCAATCTCGGCGGCCCGGACTTACTGGAGACGCTGCTGTCCTGAGCCAACCGTTCGAGGGTGTCGTCCACCGAGATCACGTCCCACCGCACCGCGCGTAGCACCGACCGGATCGAGCTCGCGTTCTACTGGCTGCTGCTCGAGCCGTACCGCACTTACGGCCGCAGCCGCCCACGTGGGCGACTCGCTCAGGGCCGCCCCGGTGAGCAGGTGGGGGTGGACGTCGATCTGGACCGCGCTAACCGCCCGGGTGCGCCTGCTCATCGGCGCCGTCCAGCAAGCGCGGCGCCGAGCAGACCCAGCTCGCGATTCCTCACCGGCAGTGGGTTGTACGCCACTACGCCCGCCGTGAGCTGCTGGTCCAGGTCGGCCTTGGAGTTGTTCGTCACCTCAGGAAAGGTGGCGTTGACCTGCTCGTGCGCGGCACAGGACGCCCGAACAGCTGCTCGCCGTCGTCGACGTCCTGAGCGGCTGAACCCCGGCGTGGGGGCGCCGGCTGTTCGCGTGCGCTGGTGACTGCTGCGGGTCAGCAGGTACACGGTGCCGAGTGCCGTGAGGGCCCGGGAGGCGAAGGTCCCGGCGTGATCAGGCGTGGTGCCGGACCGCTCCCGGGATGTAGCGGGCAGGCGGGCGACGCCTCCGATGCGTGCTAGGCCAACCGAAGTGTTCTTGCCTGCGCCGGTATCCAGTCGTGGGAACGATGCCCTACCGTCGCGGCTGGCGCGTGGCGCGCCGATGCGGGTGCGGGGGAGCGGCGCTGCCGGCTCACCGGGACGGGAGGGGCCGTGAGCGACCAGCTGGACTACGAGCAGCGGGCCTGGAATCAGGTCCAAGCCTACAAGCAGAGTCAGGCCAACAGTGTGGCACACAGCGTCGTGCCGGCCGCCGCACGTCAGAAGGTGGCCGCCTGGGCCCAGCAGGTCCAGGACTTCCTCAACAACGTGCCGGGCGCGGCCAAGTTCGCGCAGACGTTCCATAAGGCCCTGGCCGGGATCAACGGTTTGGTTGGGCGCGTCGGGCGCGCCTCGCTCAGCCCCCGCCGGGTGCAGCGCGCCTACAACAAGGCCGGGCACCCGGTCACGCAGCTGCGTCAGATCCGCGACCTGCCCCTGGAGGCCATCGACCTGGTCAAGCCGACCCGGCTGGACCTGGCCTACACCGCCGGGTCGTTCACCGGCGGCGCCGCCCTCGGCTTCCTTGCCGGCGGTGGCACCGTCGTGGCCGCGGTCGAGTCAGTCGGCACCGCCGGGGCTGGGGCCGGTCTCGGCGTCGGTGCGGTCGTGTCCATCCTGGCCACCGACGCCGCCCTCACCGTCGCGACGGTGCAGCGTGGACTCGCCCACGTGGCTGCCTACTACGGCTACGACCAGGACGAGCCCGAGGAGAAGTTGTTCGCCCTCGGGGTGTTGAACGCGGCCATGGCCGGCAACGGCGGCAAGGCCGCCGCCTACGCGCAGCTGAACAAGCTGATGCAGCAGCTGGTCCGCAACACCGCGTGGGCGCAGCTGAACCAGAACGTTGTCACGCAGGTGACCCGCAAGGTGTTCGAGCAGCTGGGCTACCGGCTGACCAAGCAGAAGCTCGCCGAGACCGTTCCGGTCGTGGGCGCGTTCATCGGGGGCGGGATGAACGCGTACCTGCTGGACCGCGCCATGGAGGAGATCGACATGCTCTACCGCGAGCGTTTCCTGCGTGAGCGCTACGGCGAGGACGGACCCTCCGGTTCCGGTGCGGCCCCGTTCGCCCCAGCCCCAGGCGGCGGCGGTGTTGCGGGCGCGGCCGAGGACGACGTCGACATCCTGGACATCATCGACGCCGAGCTCGTCGAGGACGATGAGCAGGCCTCCGGCGACGCCTAGCCCCGAGCAGCAGGTTCCGGCCATCGGGCGGCGCAGCTCCGGGGCGCCGGTGCCGGGCGAGCGCGCCTCGCCCGTGCTCCCCGCTCTGGGGTCTTGCGGAGCCCGCGCGTGGTGCGCAGCCGGGATCAGGGGCCAGCCCGACCTCAGACGCAGCCAGCTGTCCTGCACGGTGGCCAGTCCCTCTTCGAGCAGGCGCACCGCGACCTTCGCCCAGCCCGGGTACCAGCCGTGGTCGATGTCGGCGGCCCACGGGACCGCGCCGCTGCCGCCGGTCAGCGTCCAACCGGACGGCAAGGACACCAGCAGCGGCGGGCTGGGGTCGAGCTCGTCCGGCCTGGACACGTCGGACACCGCCAACGCCTTGTTCGTGGTCACGGTCTCGCCGCTGCGCACCCGCACGCCGCGGCGCCAGTCCGCCCGGACCAGTGTCGCGTGCGCGGTCGCGTCTAGGTGCGGGCCGTGAATCTGGAGCCAGATCGGGCCGCGCCACCAGCGGCGGAACACGACCTTGACCGAGGGGCCGTCCGCGGGCGCCGACCAGGTCCCCAGCCGGTCGATGCCCGCGTCCTTGCGCCCCAAGCAGGGTGTCCAGGCGGCCGACCAGGTCCGCGGACCGGGGCAGGCGCGGGGCCGCGAGGTTGGGGACTGGCCGGGCTACGTCGGCGGTGGCGCCTGCTCGGTGAGCAACCTGTGCAACTGGAACGTCACCGCCGAGGCCAAGGCGCGCGGTCAGGGAGTGGCCCCGCTTCGAGGACTGACCGGAAACTCGGTCAGTAGCGGACCAGCCCGACGCATTGGCGCCTGGCTGGTGCCGCCAGCGCGTCGCCCCCCGCAGGCGTCAGGCCCGCGGGTCCAGATCGGGCCCCAGTGGGGCTGTCAGCCGGTAGGTGCCGCGACCCACGCGCGCCAGGTCGCTGTAGCCGGCTGTCCCCGCTCCGTCAGCGTTCGCGCGTAGGTGAGCGGTCATCATCGTGCGAATCGTGGTGGGTGCGTACCCGGTCCCGCGACGGCGCATCTCCTCCACGACCTCGAGGACAGTGAACTCCGGCCTGCCAGTCCTGGCCGTCAGGGCGCGGGCAGCTGCCAGAATCTCCCGGCGGGCACCGTCCCTCGTTCCGACCTCTCCTGAGCCGCCAGAAGCGGCATCGCCGCCGACCGCCGGCACAGCCGCTGCCACCCCCACCGCTGCCTGCTGCACCGCTGCGCGGCCCGCGGGCGGGTCGGGTTCCGCGGGCGGGAAGGTGTCGCCGTTGCCCGTCGCCGGCTCCGGGAGCAGCGGGTCCACCTGGTAGGCCAGGAGTACGAGCTTGTCGCCGACGGGCTCAGCCAGCATGCAGGTCGCGCTTACCCCGCCCGCCAGGGCGACCGGACCGACCGCCGTGCGCGCCGTCTGCGGCAGAGCCTGCACCGCCGCAGGGCTCAGCTCGAGTCGTGCATCAGCTGAGTCGACCCATCCCAGCCCGGCCCGGGCGTGAGCACTTCGCAGGTACCCGCCGAGCCGTTCGTTGACTAGCTGCACCACCCACCGGTCCTGGGCATCGGTGCCGGCCACTCGGAAGAAGTCGCGCAGCATCTCCCCGAGAGTCATGGTGTCAGCCGACGAGCTCGTAACGCTGTCCCGCGGGAACTTGAACTCGACCACCGTGCCCGCTGGCGGGTCGAGCACCAGGTCGAGCTTGCCGCGGAGCAGCGACCGGTCTGACACCTCGATCGCGAGCCGCCCTGCTGGCACCCCGCACTCGCCGAGGGCCTGCACGGCCTCGAAACGCAGGACGTCCTCAGTGAGCAGGTGCGTGCGGCCCGCGGCCCGGTGGGCGGCCATGCGCGCTGCTGTGGTGGACCAGACCTGTACCCACTCCTGCGGCGTCATGGCCGCATCCTGCTACTGATCACCTGCGACAGGTAGCGGGCGAGGTGTGGATGCCAACGACGGTAGGCGGCCACACCCCGGCCTCGCTCACTCCGCCGGCATCTTCGCCTTGGCCGGCTCCGCAGTTCGTGAACGGGCCGGCCGGCCACGGTAGGCCTCGATGATCGCGACGAAACGCTCGCTGCTGACCCCGTCGGGACGGAACAGGACCACCAGGGCCGGAACGCAGACGCTCAGCCAGATGAGCGTGAGAAGCCCGACCAGTACCTGCCACGGGACGTGTGACGCTGCGAACAGCGCGATCGCACTGGGGAAGGCCTTCTTGAGTAGCTGGAACACAGGAAACGTCCTCGGTCGAATCCGTGGCGCCTGATCCGATTCGTTTCCTGCGGGCCGTTGGCCCGCTCGCGGTCGAAGCCCGCGACAGTTCCAGTTCCGTGCGCCGACCAAACCTTCTGCATGGTGAGGCCGACGCCAATGCCGGGTCATCCGGACCCGGCTGCGCCTCCAGAAATCATACCCGCCGATCGAGTGTGTGTCCGAACATCTCCGGGTCTAGCCGCGAGGTGCCGCGGTCCTACGCCGTGGCGCGTCTAGATCCGCTGCGGCTGGGAGCAGCCTCCAACGCTGCTGCAGCTTCTGCCCCTGCATCCAGCCTCCCGCTCTAGGTCCGAGCGTTGCACGCCCAGGGGGCAAACGCCGACGGAGTCAGGCCGCGTCGAGCGGCGAGGGCAAGGCCTCGAGCCGTGGCGGCCGGTCAGAAGGTGGGATGTGTCCAGCTGCCGCTGGCGTACTTAGGCGCTGACTCCCACAGCTTCTGCATCAGCGCGTACACCGCGTCCTCGTCGTCGGCTACGACGCGCACCCTGGCCGCACCGGCTGCGGCCAACCAGGCCAGGTTGGCCAGGCGCGCCTGGTCCTCATCCGAGCTCGCCGGGTCCAGTTCGAGCACTATCTGCCGCGTTCCCATCTTTGGAGGATAGCGAGGCGCCCCTCACGCGGACGCGGGTGTGAGCAGCCGCTCCGCACTGGAGTGCAGCTAGTCGCCGGCCTGATGTCGCGTGCCAGCCGGCACCTGGTGCCGGGCGGGGGCGGCGGCGGCACCAGGAGCTGAGGCTCGTTCCGCGGCGTGACCAGGCAGACCGCCCTCGCACGGCCGGCGTCCGACCGGTCCGGCGGTTACCGACGTCGGCACCCCGGGACGGTCGTCGCGCTCAACCGGCCCGAGGTTGGGTGCCAAACCGCGAGGGAGGTGCCGCGCCACCGGGAGCTGCCCGCCACGGAGATCAGGTTGTCGCAGGAGCGTGTCATGATCTCTTCGTTATCCCGACGCACGTATTACCGACCCCGGAAAACGGACCGGACTCAGAGGTGCACATGCCTACGCAAGACGTTGCGACCAGGGCGAACAGCCAGGCTCCAAAAATGCGAGCGGTGGTTCGGCGAGTCCCCCCGCTACGAGAACTGGCCATCGGTCAGTGACGACGGGCCCGGCGCGAGAGCGCCGGGCCCGTCGTCGTCTCCCGGGGAGCGTCGGTCAGGTTTCTCGGCCCCTGCGAGCCGGCCCGCCCTCTGCCGTCGGGCATGCGTCTTCCGGATCCGCGACCCGCGCTGTGCGAGGGCGTGCGTCCGCCTCACGCCACGGGCGAGCGACATCGGAGCGAACAGTGAGCAGTGTTGCCGGCGGACGGTCAGCCCGAGGCCGCGGTCGCCGCCTCGATCCGGCGGATGCGGCCGCACAGTGCCGTGAGCAGTGCGCAGGCCATCGCCGGACGCTCCTTCAGCAGGTCGGAGAAGACCAGCGGGGACAGGGTGGACGTGCGAAGGCCCTCGGGCCCGGCCGTGACCGTAGCGCTGCGGGGGGCGCTGTCCAGCAGGGAGATCTCGCCGAAGTAGTCCCCGCGCTCCAGGGTCGTGTGCTCGATCCCGTCCACGCTCACCAGGGCGGCGCCCTCGACGACGAGGTGGATGCCGGCGTCGTCGGCGCCCCTGGCGCACCACGACGCGGTCGGGCCGGAAGGACATCACCGTCCCCCGCGCCGCCATGGCACCGCGCGAATCCTCGGGCAGGTCCGAGAACAGGTCGACCCGTGCCAGCAGGTGGGGGAGGCTCCCGTAGTCCATCGCGCCCTCTTGACAGTGACCGACGTCCACCGTGGCGGACGCGAGCAGCGCCCCGGTGAGCGGACGGGCCGATGGCACGAGCACTCGACGACTGCCAGGTCCACGAGACCTTCCGACCCCCAGTTCTGGGGTCAACCGCCAGGATCTGGGCCCAACCGGCCAAAGCGCTACTAGCGTCTGCCTGCCCGCGCCGGTCGTCGGCATCTTCGCTGCCGGGACGGGCGAGGGTAGACAGGGGGCTGGGATGGCGGATCTGCCGAGCGACGGCTGGCAGCCCGGTCAGGAAGGCCCACGCGGGGAGCCGTCCGCGGCGACCTCGCGGCGCCGCTGGGCCTGGGTGGCTGGGGGCGTGCTGGTGCTCGCGGCGGCCGGCGGTGGTGTTGCGGGAGTCCTCTCCGGGCGCGGCGGCCACTCCGCCGCTCCGCACGCGAGTCCCGCGGCGGTGGCCGACGACACGACAGCATCCACCACGCCTTCCGAGACCCCGACCCCCTCTCCATCGGTCTCGGAGCCCGTGAGCTCCGGCTCGCCCAGCCCGGCCGCGGCCGTCGCCGCGCTGTACAAGGACGTCAGCGACCGCGTCGTGCGGGTCGAGACGGTGTCGTGCGTCGG
>JBQCIO010000138.1:0-9431 GCA_051953655.1 Motilibacteraceae bacterium | reverse complement strand
CGCCGCCGGGGGGGAGCGCGGGCCGCGGGCGCCCGCGGGGCGCCGGCGCCGGGGCGGGGGACGCGGGGGGGCCCAGCCCCCCGGCCGCGCCCCGCCGCGGAGCGCCTGCGCACAACGGTCAAGGGCCGGGCGGTGCAGCCGGTCGCCGGGTGCCGGTTGCCGACGACCGAGGCTCAGTGCCGCAGCGAGCCGAGGACGACCAGGAGCAGGAGGAGCAGCAGGACGCCGGGGATGATCCAGCGGCGCTGCTTCGGGTTCACCCCGCCAGGTTAGTTGGGGGCTCCTCGCGCTCTTCCGGCTGCCCACCCAGGGGCCAGCTCGCGACGTCGCGGTAGTGCGGCTCGGAGCCGAGCTCGCTGACGACCAGGTGCAGCCGGTCGGCGGGCCACACCGGACCGTCGTGGTGCGCCAGCAGCTCGACGGCGGGGCGCAGGTCCACCGGGCGCCGGCTGCGCGCGACGGTCAGGTGCGGCCGGTAGGGCCGGTCCTCGACCTCGAGGCCCTCCCGGCGCCCGGCCGCGGTGCAGCCCGCCGCCAGGTGGACCAGGTCCTCGACGTCGCCGGCCACCCCCGCCCACAGCACGCCCCGCCCGAAGCGGCCCGCGCCGGCGAGGGCCAGCGACAGCGGCCGGGAGCGGGCGGCGGCCCGGCCCAGCCGCGCCGCCAGCGGACCGGGGTCGTCGACCTCGCCGTAGAAGGCGAGGGTCAGGTGCCAGCGCTCCGGCGCGCCCCAGCGCAGCCGCCGCTCGTCCGACCCCAGCGCCTGGCGGGCGGCCTCGAGGTCGCGAGCCAGCGCGGCGAGCGCGTCGGGCGGTGGCACCACCGCTGCGAACAGCCTCAGGGCCGGTCCTTCGGGCTCACTGGGTGGCCAGCGAGATCCGCTCGCGCAGCCGGCGCACGGCGTCGTCGTCGCCCTCCACCCGCACCGCGTCGTCCGGCCGGCGCCCCCACAGCCAGAGGAAGACCTCGCTCGGCTCGCCGGTGACCGTGGCCTCGGCCGCCCCGACGCCCTCGGTCACGGTGACCGCGTCGGGGCGCAGCTCGACCCGCCAGGCCAGGTCCCCGGTCCGCACCGCCACCAGCGCCTCGTTGCCGGGCACCGGGTCCTCGGTCCAGTCCTCGCTGGCCAGCATGAGCGCGAGCACCTCGTCGACGCCATCGACGGCGAGGTCGTCGTCCACCGCCGTGACCTGCCCCACGGCGCTCTCGACGTCGACCCGGTGCACCGCGGTCTCCAGCGCCATCCGGCGGAACCAGAAGCCGGTGGTCTGCTCCGGCGGCCACCACGTGTAGGCGGCGGTGTCCGGCCCGTGCTGCTCGAGCAGCCCCGCGAGGTCGTGCAGGGTGGCGCGGAACCAGGCGACGACGTCGACGCCGGCGGGCGGCTCGGTGGCCCACTCGCCCTCGTCCGGGCGGCGGCCGAGCCGGACGCAGGCGGCCTTGTGGCCGTAGACCGACGCCGTGTGGACCACGGCGTCGCGCACCGACCAGCCCGGGCACGGCGGCACCGGGGCGTCGAGCGCACCGTCGGCGGCCTGGGCCAGCCGCTCGCCGTCGGCGCGCAGCAGGGCGAGGTAGCGGTCCGCGGCGAGGCGCGTGGACGTCGTCGTCATGGCCGCCACCCAAGCACCCGGCGGCCCGGCCGTCGATCAGCGGTGTCGACGGCCCCCGATCACGCCTCCTGGCGCACCTCGGTCACCGTCTCGGCCAGCGGCTCGGGCTGGTGGCGCGGCGTGAAGGCGCGCAGCCCGTCGCGGACGGTGAGCCCGCGCTGGCGCACCAGGAGCAGGCCGGCCACGGCGGCCGCGGCCACACTGACCAGCCCGCCGATGAGCAGGCTCCAGCGGGCGCCGAAGGCCTCCGCGGCGGCACCGATGATGGGCGCGCCGAGCGGCGTGCCACCGAAGAAGACCGTCATGTAGAGCGCCATGACGCGGCCGCGCATGAGCGGGTCGACGCCGATCTGCATCGAGGCGTTCGCCGAGGTGATGAAGGTGAGCGAGGAGACGCCGACCGGGATCAGCACGAGGGCGAACCACCAGTAGCCGGGCATGAGGCCGGCGGCGGTCTCGAGGACGCCGAACAGGAGCGCTCCTCCGATGAGCGCCTTGGTGGTGGGCTTGCCGCGGCGCGCGGCGAGCAGCGCGCCGGTGAGCGAACCGATCGCCATGATCGAGCCGAGCAGGCCGTACTGCCCCGAGCCCTTGCCGAAGACCTGGGTGGCCATGAGGGCGGTGGTGATCTGGAAGTTCAGGCCGAAGGTGCCGATGAAGAACACCATCATCAGCACCAGCCACAGGTCCGGCCGGCCGGCCACGTAGCGCAGGCCCTCCACCAGCTGGCCCGGGCCGCGGCCGGAGACCGGTGCGGGCGCGAGCTCGCTGGAGCGCATGGCCCGCAGCGCGGCGATGACCGCCAGGTAGGACACGGCGTTGAGCACGAACAGCGGGCCGGTCTTGTTGCCGAACGCGGCGATGAGGAAACCGGCCGCGGCCGGCCCGACGATGCGCGCGGCGTTGAAGGAGGCACTGTTCAGGCCCACCGCGTTGGGCAGGTCCTTCTGGCCGACCATCTCGACCACGAACGACTGCCTGGTCGGGTTCTCCACCGCGGTGCCGAGGCCGAGCAGGAACGCGAGCAGGTAGACGTGCCAGATCCGCACGACGTCGGTCATCACGAGCACACCGAGCGTGAGTGCGACCAGCCCCATGAAGGTGTTGGCGAAGACCAGGACGCGGCGCTTGGGGTAGCGGTCGGCGATGATCCCGCCGACCATCCCGAACAGCAGCATCGGCAGGAACTGCAGGCCGGTGGTGATGCCCAGGGCGCTGCCGTTGCCGTGGCTGAGCTGCAGCACCAGCCAGTCCTGGGCCACCCGCTGCACCCAGGTGCCGACGTTGGAGACGACGCCGCCGGCGGCGTAGTAGCGGTAGTTGCGGATCCGCAGCGAGGCGAAGGTGGGGCTCACATGCCACCTAGCCGTTCCAGGATCGGCGCGGCTTGGTGCAGCACCGCGCGCTCCTCCGGGGTCAGCTCGGCCAGCTTCTGCGACAGCCACGCCTCGCGCCGGCGCCGGTCCTCGCGCAGCAGCTCGCGGGCCCGGTCGGTGCAGGCCACCAGCACCTGGCGGCGGTCGGTCGGGTGCGGCGCGCGCTCGACGTAGCCGGCCTCCTCCAGCGCGGCCACCGTGCGGGTCATCGACGGCGGCTGCACCTTCTCCTGGCCGGCCAGCTCGCCCGGCGTCATGGGGCCGTGCCGGTCCAGGGTCCCCAGCGTGGCCAGCTGGCTCAGCGGCATCGCGTGGTCGCCGCGCTGCTGGCGCAGCCTCCGCGCCAGGCGCATCACCGAGATGCGCAGCGCGCTCGAGAGCTCCGTGGTGGTCTTGGTCGCCGGCATGATCCTTAGCCTAGGTCATTACTCTTGCTAATGGGTGTCGGTTGGCACAGCACGCTCGCGGCCGCCTGCATTCCCGACCCAGCTCATGATCACGAAGGGCTGATGGCGCAGATGCGCCACCAGCCCTTCACGATCAGCCCTTTCACCCTCACGGCAGGTGCGGGACGCGCTCGTGGCTCACGGCACCCGGTACGCGCGCCCCTGCCGCTCGTCGCCGTCGGGAGCAGCCCCGACACCCTCCACCGGCTCCCGCTGCACCGGGGGCCGCGGCGGGGAGAACAGGAAGCCCTGCGCCAGCTCGCAGCCGAGCGCCCGCAGCCGGTCGGCCTGGGCGTCGGTCTCCACACCCTCGGCCACCACGCGCAGCTTGAGCCCGTGCGCCAGGTGCACCAGGCTGCCCACGATCGCCTCGTCCGGGTCGTCGCCGGTGCCCAGCCCGCGGATGAAGCTGGCGTCGATCTTCAAGGTGTCGGCGGGGAACCGCTTGAGGTAGGCGAAGCCGGCGTAGCCGGTGCCGAAGTCGTCGATGGCGACCCGCACCCCGGCCTCCCGCAGCGCGGCCAGCGCCCGGCTGGCCCGCTCGCCCTCGTTGAGCAGCGTGCCCTCGGTGACCTCCAGCACCAGGCTCTCCGGCGGCAGTCCGCTCTCGCGCAGCGTCTCCAGCACCGTCTGCACCAGGCCGTCGTCCTCGAGCTGGAGGGGCGAGAGGTTGACCGAGATCCCCTGCCTGCGCCGGGGCATCTCCACGTCGACGGCGTAGCGACAGGCCTCGCGCAGCACCCACGCGCCCAACGGCACGATGAGACCGCTGCGCTCGGCCAGGGGGATGAACGTGTCCGGCGCGAGCAGCCCGTGCTCGGGATGGAGCCAGCGGACCAGCGCCTCGGCGCCGCGCACCTCGCCGCTGTCCAGGTCGACGATCGGCTGGTAGTGCACGAGGAGCTCGTGCCGGCCCAGCGCCTGGCGCAGCTCGCCGACGGTGCGCAGCGCCCCGCCGCGGTCCTCCTCGTCGCCGGGGTGGTGCAGCTCGGTGCGGCCCGGTCCTCGGCTCTTGGCCCGGTACATGGCGACGTCGGCCTCGCGCACCACGGCGTGGGCGTCGGGCTGCCCGGGACGGATCGAGGTCACCCCGATGCTGGCCGCGGGCAGCACGTCGACGTCGCCCAGCCGGATGGGGCGGCGCAGGGCCGCGTGCACCCGCTCGGCGAGCACCAGCGCGTCCGCCTCGTGCACGGACGACTCGGCGACCACGAGGAACTCGTCGCCGCCCAACCGGGCGCACGTGTCGTCGGCGCGCACCACGGCCCGGAGGCGGGCCGCTATCTCGCGGAGCATCTCGTCCCCGCCCAGGTGCCCCACGGCGTCGTTGACGTCCTTGAAGGCGTCGAGGTCGACGAACAGCACGGTGCCGGCGGCCCGCCCGGTGCGCTCGGCGTGCTCGAGGACGTGCTGGATGCGGTCCATGACGAGGGTCCGGTTGGCCAGCCCGGTCAACGGGTCGTGCAGCGCCAGGTGCGCCAGCTCGTCCTGGGCCTGCCGACGGCTGGTGATGTCGCGCAGGTTCGCGACGAAGCCGTGGATGACCGGGTCGTGCAGCAGGTTGGTGGCGGCCATCTCCACCCACCGCCAGTCCCCGTCCACGGTCCGCAGCCGCATCTCCACCGGCGGCTGCGGCCCCGGAGCACCGACCAGCTGCGCCGAGAACGGCTCGAGGCGCGCCATGTCCTCCGGGTGCACCAGCGAGCGCAGGTTCCGCCCCACCAGCTCGCTGTCGCTGAAGCCGAGCATCGCCACCTGGCCGGGGCTGGTGTAGCGGACGGTCCGGTCCGCGTTGAAGACGATCGCGGTGTCGGCCGAGCGCGTGAGCAGCGGGGCCAGCGCCTGACCCAGGTCGGCGGAGATCCCGACGATGCCGACCTGCCGACCGTCGACGTCGCGCACCGGTGAGTCGCTGACCAGCGCGAGGAAGGTGCTCCCGTCGCTGCGACGGCAGGGGAACTGGCCGGTCCAGCTGCCACCGGCGCTGAGCGAGGCCATGATCTCCTCGCTCACCTCGGCGGTCACCTCGGGCACGGTCAGCTCATCGATGCCGCGTCCGACCGCCTCCGCCGCCGGCCAGCCGTAGAGCTGCTCGGCCGCGCCGTTCCAGTAGGTGACCGTGCCGGTCAGATCGGTGACCACCACGGCCAGGCCCAGGGCGTCGAGCACCCCGGACGCCCAGGTGGCGTCGGGCACGCCGGGTGCGGTCACAAGACGCTCCGGTCGACAGGCTGCCCGGGCATTGCCACCCGGGCAGCACGCGTTCGCTGATCGCCCCGGCCCCGAAGGGCTTCCCCGACACATCTTGGCACCCGCAACCCGTCCGCTGGTCCGAGCCGGAGGAACCGGCCGACCCCGACGGCCGTCGCCATGATCGCCGCGCGGCCACCGGAGCAGGGCGGCCATCGGGAGCGCCTCTCAGTGCCTGACCACTCGTCGTCGCGGTCCTGCCACGCACGCACACCTCCTCGCCCTCGGGTCCACGAGCACCCAGAGCGCCGGTCTGGCAGCCGAGGACGCCCTCAGCCCGGCGCGCCGAACCGGGCCAGGTAGTGCCAGACCCGCTTGAGGTCCTGCTCGTCGTGACGCCCGGCGCGGGCCGCGTCGCCGATGATCCGCGGGTCGAGCCGGCCACCCTCGGCGATCTGCGCGGCGAGGTCGACGTAGCGCCGGCCGCGGTAGTCCGGGTGCCGCCGCAGCTCCAACACCGGCACCGAGAACCCGCCGTGCCACTCCACCCCGCAGCCGAGCCGGTGCGCCGCCTCCTCCACCTCCGACCCCTTGTAGGAGGGGTCGAGGACGAGCGCCTCGACGTCGTCGGGGAACCGGACGGGCCCGTGCACGTGGGCCTCCACGTAGTCGTCCAGCGCGTCGCGGTCGTCCATGGCGGCCAGCGCGAGCAGCGGCATCGCGGCGGCGACCCCGAACCGCTCGGGCTCCTCCACGCTGTCCGGGTAGCAGAAGGTGGTCCGGCGCAGGGTGGCGGCCGTGAGGCGCAGGTGGGCCGAGCCGAACCGCGGTGCGGCCCCCACCGGACGGGGCGGGTCGGTGATGGCGCCGTAGACCGGGCGGTCCAGGTCCGAGGCGTCGTCGTAGACGGCCGCGAACATCCGACTCTCCCACCGCCAGCGGTCACCGCCCGGGAAGGCGGTCAGGCCGCCGTTGCTCGTGCCGGTGGCGAACTGCGAGAGGTAGCGGCCGTCCTCGGCCATTGCCGCGAGCGCGAGGCGGCCCCGCACCAGCCGGTCGGGGTGGAAGTTGAGGGTGACCCGCAGGGCCGGGTCGAGCGGCGGGCCCGCGGACTGCGCGGCCACGTGCGCGAGCGCCCGTCGCACGCGCTCGTCGTCCACCACCCGGCGAGTCTCGCGCAGGACGACGCGCACGTCGTCCTCGTTTTGGCAGGGTGTGAAGGTGCTGACGAGGCGGGGGCTCCTGGTCGGGGTGGGCGCGCTGGTCGCGGCGGGCGTCGCCGGCGCGGTGGGCGTGGAGGAGGGGGTGCTCCCCGGCCGACTCACCGCGGCCAAGGCGCTCGGCCGCTGCGACGTCGACGTCCCGGTGCCCGACGTCGCCCCGGGGCCGCTGGAGCGCTCGACCTTCCGGTCGGCCCGCCGGGGCCGGGACGTCGCGTGGACGCTGGCGCTCCCGCCCGGGCACCGGGCGGACGGCCTGCCGGTGGCGCTCGTGCTGCACGGCCGCGGCGACGACGACCGGACCGCCTTCGACGTCCTCGGGCTGCACCGGTTCCTCGCCGCGCACCTGGCCGCCGGTGGTCCCCCGCTCGCCCTGGCCGCCGCGGCGGGCGGCCAGGGCTACTGGCACCCGCGGGCCGACGGCGACGACCCGCTCGGCATGCTCGTCGACGAGCTGCTGCCCCGGCTGCGCGACCGGGGCCTGCGCACGGACCGGATCGGCGCGCTGGGCTGGTCGATGGGCGGCTACGGCGCCCTGCTGCTCGCCCGGCAGTCCGGACGGGACGCGCTCGGCGGCAGCCGCGTGGTGGCCGCGGCGGCGGCCAGCCCGGCCCTGTTCCGCTCCGCCGGTCAGACCGTGGCGGGAGCCTTCGACGACGCCGCCGACTTCGCCCGCTGGGGCGACCTGACCCGCCACCCCGAGGTGCCCGCGGGCACGGCCCTGATGGTCGCCTGCGGCACCGACGACCCCTTCGCGGACGCGACCCGCGCCTACCGGGCCGCGGTGAGCCCGGAACCGGCCGGCGGCCTGGGCCGCGGCTGCCACACCGCCGGCTACTGGCGGTCGCAGGCCGCGGCCCAGGTGGCCTTCCTGGGCGGCCGGCTGTCCTGACGCCGACCCCTCAGGGGGCCGTCGGCGGCGGAGGGGGCGGCGGCGGGGCCGGCGGGGCTGCCGGCGAGGGCTCGGGCGGAGGGGGCGGGAGCGTCTCGGGGGTGTCCGGCAGCAGCGGGCCGGGGTCGTCCGGGATCGGCTCGGAGGGGTCGATCGGCGGCGCGCCGGGCACCGGGTCCGGCTCGACGGCCGGGTCCGGTGCGGTCGGCAGGTCCGGCGCCGTGGTCGCCACCGGGGACCCGAGCTGCGGCCCCGGCTCGCTGTGCACGTCGTTCTCGCTCATGTCGCCAGCCTTCCCACTCCCGCGCCGGGACCACATCGCTGCACCGCCCGTCCGCCTCGCGTCAGCGGGTCACGTGCCGCCGGCGCGCCCAGAACGGGGCGACGACGCCGATGAGCACCATCGCGGCGGCGACCTGGAGGATGTGGCGGATCCAGTCGATGCCGTTGGTCTCGCGCACGCCGAGGGCGCTCGCGATGCCGTCGCCGATGAGGCCCCCGATGATGCCCAGCACGATGGTCAGCCAGATCGGGATGTCCTGGCGGCCGCGCAGGAGCGCTCGCGCGATGACCCCGATGATCAGTCCGGCGATGATCGCCCACAGGATGTGCACGCGTCCTCCTCGAGTCTGCGGCCAGCCGGTGCGGGCCGCGGCTGCCGCTCCTACCCGCGACCTTCCTCGCTCACGCCGCCGCCGTCGAGCCCGCCGCCGAGCGGTTCATGCCAGGCCGAAGGCCGCCAGCAGGTCCGGCGCCGAGGAGGCGTCGCGCAGCGGCACCGCGCCCACCAGCCGGGAGGCCGCGGCGCTCACCGCGAGGTGCCCGAGCGGCGCGTCCACCGTCCTGCCGTGCAGCGAGCGCTGCGCCACCACCGCGAGCACCCGGTTGCCCGCGCGGCGGTCGTCCTCGTCGAAGGTGACGACCACGGCGAGGGCGCCGGAGCGGAAGTCCGGGCCGGCCTCGATCTGCCGCAGCCAGCCCTCCAGCCACCCGTCCGCGGTGGCCAGCGGGCAGTCGTGCGCGTCGTGGCAGGTGTCCGGCACCACCAGGGCGAACGTCGGCAGCCGGCCCGCGGCGACGTCGTCGTGCAGCGCCCCGGCCGAGGTGGTGCCGAGCGGGAGGTCGTCGCGGCCGCAGACCGGGCGCTCGTCGAGGAAGTAGGCCCACGGGTCGTGCTTCACGGCGTAGCGACCCGCGGAGTAGGGGGTGCAGGGTGCCGGCATGCCCTCGGCATAGGTGCGCGCGCTGCCGCCGGCGGCCAGCACCTGCCCGAACACGGAGGGCCCGCGCAGCGGGTGCGCGGACGGGCCGCCGTCGTCGTGGACGCCGAAGGAGGAGCCGCCGGCCAGCGCGAGGTAGTTCGGCAGCGAGGGGTGGGTGACCGCCCGGTACGAGGTCCCGACGCCGAAGCGCTGCGCCTGCGCGGCGAGGAACGGCATCGCGGCCAGCGCCTCCCCCGCCGCGTGGTTCTCCTCCACCACGACGAGCAGCTTGCGCACCCGGTCGGCCGGCGCGGATGGAGACGGAGCCGTGGGGGCGGCTGCCACCGACGACGTGGGCGCGGACGATGCGGGCCGCGGTGCCGACGTCGGCGGCGGGGCGGAGGACGAGGCGCCGCACGCGGCGAGCAGCGCGGCCACGAGGGCCAGCAGCAGCACGCGGCGGGGGACCATCTCCCCATCCTCGCAAGAACG
>JBQCIO010000137.1:0-6891 GCA_051953655.1 Motilibacteraceae bacterium | reverse complement strand
GACCGCCCCCCTGGCCTCCGACGAGGCCTTGGCTGCTCTCCGCTAGAAGTTCCCTGGCGGCGCTTTACCCTCACCGCTCAGCGTATCCAGCACGTCCCGTCGAGGCCGTCGCACCCACCGGGGTGGGGGGGCCTCGCTTTTTGTCGGGGGCGGGTTGGGTTGGTACTTATCAGGCCCCTTTTATATGTGGTCGCCGCCCCCTATCATTTCGGGGGGGGCGGCGACAACGAGACGGGGGCGGTGCGCCATGGGCGGAGGTTCGAGGGCTCGCAGGCGCCAGCGGGACGGGGAAGTCGACCTGTCGCAGGTGGTGGCGGCCTACGCCGAGCGGCTGCACGCGCCGGCTGGGGAAGCGCATCACGTCGCCTCGCCGCTCGGGGCCTGGCTCGTGCTCGCGCTCGCCGCGCCGGTGGCCACCGGGGAGCGGCGGGCCGCGCTCGAGGAGGTCCTCGGCGTCGACGCCGAGCAGGCCGCCGCGGCCGCCGCCGAGCTGCTGGCCCGCCCCCACCCCGCCGTCGACTCCGCCGCCGCCTGCTGGTGGGCGGTGGAGGGCGGGCCGCGGCTGCGGGCCTGGCGCGACGCGCTGCCC
This sequence comes from Motilibacteraceae bacterium, assembly GCA_051953655.1. Classification (GTDB taxonomy): domain Bacteria; phylum Actinomycetota; class Actinomycetes; order Motilibacterales; family Motilibacteraceae; genus JBQCHF01. The sequence continues at coordinate 6,302 of JBQCIO010000137.1, read as the reverse complement.
CGGCAGCTGGCCACCGGCCCGATCCCGACCCAGGCCGAGGCGGACGGATGGGTCCGCGAGCACTCCCTCGGCCTGATCGAGACCTTCCCGCTCGACCTCGCCGGCGTCGTCCTGCTGCTCGCCTCGGTGCTGGCCACCAAGGTCACCTGGCTCGAGCCGTTCGACGTCGCCCCGGCGGGCCGGCTCGGCGGACCGTGGACGGCGGAACAGGTGCTGACCATCGAGGCGCAGCACGGCCACCGCGCCGGCATCCACCGCACGGCCCGGGCCGGCGACGTCGCCGCGCACACCGCGCTGGCCGACGGCCTGTCGGTCACGGCCGTCGTCGCCGCCGAGGGCGTGCCGGCCGCCGACGTCCTGGCCGCCGCGCACGAGGTCGCCCTCGGGCGCTCGACGCCGCTGCGGCTCACCGACCTGCCGCTGGGGGACGGTCACTCCTGGACGCTGACCGAGGAGCCGACCGAGCACGCCGACGGCGCCGAGCGCTACCGGACGCTGCTGCCGGCGTGGGCGGCCCGCCGCAAGCAGGACCTGCTCCGCCCCGGCCTCGGCTTCGACGTCGCCGGCCGCGCCCTGATCGAGGCGCTGGAGCACGGCGGCCCGCTGGAGGCCGTCCAGGAGGCGGTGGCCCGCTGGGGCCGCTACGGCTTCGAGGCCGCCGCCGTCACCGGGCTCGCCGTCGCGGTCAGCGCGATCATGCCCCGCCCCGGCACGCTGCGCCGCGCCGAGCTGCGCTTCGCCCGCCCGTTCGCGGTCGTCGCGGTGGCCCAGCGGGACACCGCCCCCGGCCCCTGGGACGGCCTGCCGGTCTTCAGCGCCTGGATCACCCAGGCCGTCGAGCCCGAGCCCGAGCGCCCCGCCGGTCACGACCTCGACGACTGACCGCGGCCGGCGCCCGAACGATCACGCCCCCGTGATCCTTCGTCGCCGCCCCCGCGGCATTCCGCGCGGGCGGCGACAACCAGCCGGGGGCGGAGCACGCTGGCAACGGCACCGAGGCTGCCGACGGGGGCGGGATGGACGCGGACGAGGAACGGGGGGCGCGCCGGCCGAGCCGGCGCGCGGTGATCGGCGCGGGCCTGGCCGGGTTGCTGGGCGGCGCGGCGGCCGTCGCGCTGCCCGCCGTCGAGGTCCCGCCCACCTCCACCCTCACCCCGGCCGGCCGCGCGGTGGAGGCGAGCAACGTCGCCGTCGTCGAGGCGCGCCCGCTCGCCGGGCTGCAGCGCGTGGTCCGCTGGGTGCCCACCACCGCGCCGCTGGTGGCGCTGACCGTCGACGACGGCCCCGACGCCGAGCTCACCCCGCGCATGCTCGACGTCCTGGCCCGGCACGGTGCCCGCGCCACCTTCGACGTCACCGGCGACGCCGCGCTGCGCCACCCGGCGCTGCTGCGCGAGGTGGTGGCCGCCGGGCACGAGCTGGGCAACCACACCCGCCACCACCACGACCTCGCGTTCCTGTCCGACGAGCGGATCGCCCGCGAGCTGCGCGACGGCGTCCACGCCATCGAGGACGTCGTGCAGGCGCCGGTCCCGTGGTTCCGGCCGCCCCGCGGCAGCCTGCCCGGCGCGGCCCTGCGCGCCGCCGCCGAGCTCGGCCAGGACGTCCTGCTCTGGTCGGTCACCCGCGGCGCCGGCGACCCCGGCACGCCCGGAGTGGTCCGCGACCACCTGCTGCGGACCGTGCAGGCCGGCGACGTCGTCGGCCTGCACGACGGCACCGGCGTCTGGGCCGCCCACCCCGGCTCCCGCCAGGAGCGCGCGCTGCGCGAGCGGCGCCGGGTGGAGCTGGCCGCCCTGCCGGACGTGCTGGCCGGGCTGACCAACCGGGGCCTCCGGCTGGTGACCGCCGGCGAGCTGGTGGCGTCCGCCGCCCCCGCTGCGGCCGCCGTGCCCTCCCCGCGCCGGGCCACCTAGGGCCGGGGTGAGCACGGCGGCCCTCGCGTGACGGTCCCCTCGTGCCCATGAGTCTGGATCCGCACAAGCCCCGACGGTTGCGCCCCCGGTGACTTCCGGGAGGCTGGTCCGTCTGTCCCACCGAGCACCGACAGAGCCACCTCCCGCAAGCCGGCGGCCGGCGCAGGACGAGGAGCCCCATGACCAGCGACGCCAGCGACGCCCCCACCGAGGTCCGCCTCCTCGGCACCCTGCACGAGGCCGACGGTGCCGGAGCCGTCCGGTTCGAGGACCGCCTGGACGCTCCCGTCGACGAGGTGTGGTCCGCCCTCACCGACCCGGCCCGGCTGGCGCAGTGGCTCGGCACCGTGGACGGCGAGCTGCGCCCGGGCGGGGAGCTGCGCGCGCACTGGCACGCCAGCGGGTGGGAGGGGACCGTCCGGATCGAGGCCTGCGAGCCACGGCACCGGCTGCTGCTGCGCACGGCGTCCGCCGACGAGCCCGAGGGAACCGTCGAGCTCACCCTCACCGCCGCCGGCGAGCAGACCGTGCTCGTCGTCGAGGACCGCGGGCTCCCGCTGGACAACCTGGCCGCCTACGGCGCCGGCAACCAGATCCACCTCGAGGACCTCACCGCCCACCTCGCCGGCCGCGGCCGCTGCGACGCCCGGGAACGGTTCGGGCAGCTCTACCCCGCCTACCAGGCCCAGGCGCAGGGCTAGCCGCTCAGCCCAGCCCGAGCACCGAGGGCAGGTCCAGCCGGCGCACCTTCCCGGTCGACGTGCGCGGCAGGTCGTCGACGACGTAGACGTCCTTGGGCCGCTTGGCCGGCCCGAGCCGCTCGCGTGCCCACCCGCGCACCGCCTCCGGCTCGGCGGGACCCACCACCGCCGCGCACACCCGCTGCCCCCACCGCTCGTCGTCGACGCCGAACACCGCGACCTCGACCACGCCCGGGCAGCCGGCCAGCACCTGCTCCACCTCGGCCGGGTAGACGTTCACCCCGCCGGAGATCACCAGGTCCTCGCGCCGGCCGTCCAGGTGGAGGTAGCCCTCGGCGTCGAGCCGGCCGAGGTCGCCGACGGTGAACGCGTCCCCGCGCCACGCCGCCGCGGTCCGCGCCGGGTCGCGCCAGTAGGAGAACCGGGCGTGCTCGGGCACCCGGCACCAGATCGTCCCGTCGGCATCGACCATCAGCTCCCGCCCCGGCCGCGCCCGCCCCACCGTCCCCGGCCGCGCCACCTGCTCCTCGGCGCGGCACGCGGTGAACTGCCCCTCGGTCGAGCCGTAGAACTCCCACACCGACCCGGCCGGCATCACCTGCACCGTCCGGGCCCGCACCGGCGGCGGACAGGGCGCCCCGGCGTGCGCCAGCAGCCGGAACGACGACGTCGACGGCCAGCCGCCGTGCGCCGCAGCGTGCGCGTGCAGCCGCTGCAGGTGCGCCGGCACGCAGAACGCCGACGTCGGGGCGTGCTCGGCCACGGCGCGCAGCACGGCGGCCGGGTCGAACGGCCCGGGCAGCAGCACGGTGCCGCCGGCCAGCAGGGTGAGGGTGGCGAACCGCAGCGGCGCGGAGTGGTGCAGCGGGCTGAGCACCAGGTGCCGGTCGTCGGCGGCGAACCCCCACAGGTCGGACTCCTCGGCCACCAGCGCCCGCGCCGCCGGCTCGCCGAGCATCCCGGACCAGACGCCCTTGCGCCGCCCGGTGGTCCCGGAGGTGTAGTGCATCGGCCGGGCCAGCGGGACGTCGGCCAGCTCGGCCCGCGCGGAGCCGGCCAGCAGCGCGGCCAGCGCGCCGGGGGAGTCGACGACCAGGGCGGGGTCGGCGTCCTCGAGCAGCACCGCCCGCTCGGCCGGCGGCGAGGCCGGGTCGAGCACCACCGGCACCACCCCGGTGCGCAGCGCGCCGAGCACCAGCGCCAGCAGGTCGCCGGACCCGGGCAGCAGCAGCGCCACCCGGTCGCCCGGGCGCAGCCCATGGTCGGCCAGCGCGGCCGCCGCCCGGCGGGCCGCGTCCTCGGCGCGCTCGCCGCTGACGACCTCCACGAGCACCTCCACCCACCCGACGCCTGGACCGGTGCTGGCAGGATGCCGGGCGTGCTGAAGGTCGGACTCACCGGGGGTATCGGCTCGGGCAAGAGCGCGGTGTCCCGCCTGCTCGCCGCGCGCGGCGCCGTGGTCGTCGACGCCGACGCCATCGCCCGGGAGGTGGTCGAGCCCGGCACCCCGGGCCTGGCGGCGGTGGTGGCCGAGTTCGGCGACGGTGTGCTGCGCCCGGACGGCACCCTGGACCGCCCGGCGCTCGGCGCGATCGTGTTCTCGGACCCGCAGCGGCTGGCCGCGCTCAACGCGATCGTGCACCCGCTCATCGCGGCCCGCACCGGCGAGCTGGTGGCCGCCGCCCCCGCCGACGCCGTGGTGGTGCACGACGTCCCGCTGCTCACCGAGAACGACCTCGCGCCCGGCTACGACGTCGTCGTGGTGGTGGACGTGCGGGTGGAGCTGCAGCTGGACCGGCTGGTCCGGCTGCGGGGCATGACCGAGGCCGACGCCCGCGCCCGGATCGCCGCCCAGGCCACCCGCGAGCAGCGGCTCGCCGTGGCGGACCTGGTGATCGACAACTCGGGCACCCTGGAGCAGCTGGCCGCGCAGGTGGACGTGCTGTGGGCCGAGCTGGAGTCGCGCGCCGGACGCGCCTGAGGCCAGTCCGGCCGGGAAATCGCTCCCGGCCCGGCCCCCGTCCCTGCCATCCTGTGCCGGCTGCGGTGGCAGTGACAGGACCGTCGGGACCGGGCGTGGGGGTGAGCCGTGTCGCGCGAGGTGATCGGCTCCGGCGGCGCGGACCGCGCGGCCGACGTCGGGGTGGAGGCCCTCGACCTGGACCCGGCCGCCGAGGCCTGGGAGGCCCCTACCGGCAGCGGCAGCAGGCTGCGTGCGGTGGCCGTCGTCGTCGCCCTGGCCGTGCTGGTCGCCGGCGGCGTGGTGCACGCCCGCAACCAGCAGGCCCGCGACGTGGCCGCCACCCGGGTGGCGGTGAGCGTGCAGGGGGCTCGCCCGGTCGGCCGGCTGCTGACCTTCACCGACCCTGACGGCTCCCACGCGGTGATGACGGTGGCCGTCGCCGTGGTCAGCCAGGGGGCGGTTCCGCTGCGGGTGGTCGACGCGCAGCTGGTCGGCCCGGCCCGCGCGGTGCCGATGCGCTACCCGACCACGCTGGCCCCCGGGCAGGTGAGCGACCTCGAGGCCGCCAACCTCGACCCGTGCCCGGGCCCGCTGGGCTTCACAAGCGTGCGGCTCACCGTCCGCCCCGCGACCGGCCCCGCGGGCACCCTCACCTTGCCCGTGCCCGGCGGCCTGGACGGGCTGTCCGCGAACTGCCCGCAGCCGGGCCTGCTGCCGCTGCGGGGCACCCTCGTGGCGGCCCGGACCACCGCCGACGGCCAGGTGGTGGCGACCGTGGAGCTGACCAACAGCAGCTCACGGACGGTCCGGGTGGACACCGCCGACCTGCTGGCCGGCAGCGCCGTCCCCGGGGCCGTGGTCGAGCCGACCGCCCCGTTCGAGGTCCCGGCCGGACCGGCCGACGCCCCGGCCACCCAGGTCACGGTCACCGTCCCGCCACCGCCGTGCGCCCGGGGGATGTTCTCGACCTACAACGACGTCAGCTCCCCGGCCGCGCTGACCTTCGCCTACCAGGACCCGGCGCAGCAGGGCCGGGCCCAGCAGGATCAGGCGCAGGCACTGCCCGCGGCCGCTGCTGCTGCCGCTGCCGCCGCCGCCGACGCTCCCGCCGTCACGCTCGTCGTGGACCTCGGCGAGCAGTGGAAGGCCGCCCGGCGGGCGGCCATGAGCCGGGTCTGCGGCGGCTGACCAGCGCCCCGGGAGAACTGTCGGCGCCCCGACGTACCGTGGTGCCGTGCGTCCCACCACCGACCTCCGCCGCTCCGTCGCGCCGCTCCAGGTCGTCAGCGAGTTCTCGCCCTCCGGCGACCAGCCCACCGCCATCGCCGAGCTCTCCCGGCGCATCGACGCGGGGGAGAAGGACATCGTGCTGCTCGGCGCCACCGGCACCGGCAAGAGCGCCACCACGGCCTGGCTGATCGAGCAGGTGCAGCGGCCCACGCTGGTGCTGGCGCCCAACAAGACCCTGGCCGCGCAGCTGGCCAACGAGTTCCGCGAGCTGCTGCCCAACAACGCGGTCGAGTACTTCGTGTCCTACTACGACTACTACCAGCCCGAGGCCTACGTGCCTCAGACCGACACCTACATCGAGAAGGACTCCTCGATCAACGAGGAGGTCGAGCGGCTGCGGCACTCGGCCACCAGCAGCCTGCTGACCCGGCGCGACGTCGTGGTGGTGGCCACCGTCTCGTGCATCTACGGCCTGGGCACGCCGCAGGAGTA
>JBQCIO010000136.1:0-28927 GCA_051953655.1 Motilibacteraceae bacterium | reverse complement strand
CCTGGTAGCGCTCCTTGAGCCCCCGCAGGATGGCGATCGTGTCCTCGACACTCGGCTCGCCCACATACACCGGCTGAAAGCGGCGCTCCAGCGCGGCGTCCTTCTCGACGTGCTTGCGGTACTCGTCGAGCGTGGTCGCGCCTACCAACCGAAGCTCGCCGCGGGCCAGCATCGGCTTGATCATGTTGCCGGCGTCCATCGCCGACTCGCCGGTCGCGCCGGCCCCGACGATGGTGTGCAGCTCGTCGATGAACGTGATCACCTGGCCGGCCGAGTCGGTGTTCTCCTTGAGCACGGCCTTGAGCCGCTCCTCGAACTCGCCGCGGTACTTCGCCCCGGCCACCATCGCGCCGAGGTCGAGCGAGACCAGGCGCTTGTGCTTGAGGCTCTCGGGCACGTCGCCGGCCACGATCCGCTGGGCCAGGCCCTCCACGACCGCGGTCTTGCCCACGCCCGGCTCGCCGATGAGGACCGGGTTGTTCTTGGTGCGGCGGGAGAGCACCTGCACCACGCGGCGGATCTCGCTGTCCCGGCCGATGACCGGGTCGATCTCGCCGGCGCGGGCCCGCTCGGTGAGATCGACGCCGTACTTCTCCAGCGCCTGGTAGGTGCCCTCGGGGTTCTCGCTGGTGACCCGGGCCGAGCCGCGCACGGCGGAGAAGCCGTCGCGCAGCTTCTGCTCGGTGGCGCCGCCGGCGCGCAGCATCTCGGCCGCGCTGCCGCCGTCGCGGGCCAGACCCACGAGCAGGTGCTCGGTGGAGACGAACTCGTCGCCGAGCTCCTTGTCCAGGTCCTAGGCGGTGGACAGCACCGAGAACGCGGGCCGGGACAGGCCCGGGGCGGACACGGTGGCGCCGCTGGCCGAGGGCAGCCGGTCGACCAGCGCCTGGGCCTGGGCGCGGATGGCGGCGCGGTCGGCGCCGACGGCCTCGAGCAGGGGACCCGCGGTGCCGTCGGCCTGGCCGAGCAGGGCCAGCAGCAGGTGCACCGGCTCCACGTGGGGGTGACCGGCGGTGGCGGCGCGGCGCATGGCGTCGGCGAGCGCCTCCTGGCTCTTGGTCGTGAGCTTGAAGTCCATGGGTGAAGCGTCGACTCCTCGGTCGGGCGGATGCAACGGTCTCTGCCGTCGCCAACGATCGCAGAGTTGAGTCTGTTCCGCTCAAGGTTCTTGAGGTGAGGATCCGCCGAACCTCCCCGCTGCCACTCATGTGCCGCGTGACGTGCGGTCCCGAGGTGGGGGAAGGCACTGGTGACGGGAGGAGTGCGGCGCAGGGCGGGTCCTGCTGCCCGCGCGCGCCGATGGTGGGCGCCCACAATTGGGTGAGGGTGCCCCTCACCCAGTGCGGTCGATCTTGGACTGGCCGCTGGTCCGCGGCCGGCGTGCCGGCCACCCGCCCGACCCGGAGCGCGCCGACGGCGGCCGCCGGGACGTTGGCGGGCGCCGTGGGCACCTAATCTCTTTCTCGACGCGGTCGGGAGAGGGAGCCGCTCGGGCGCTACCCCAGGCCGGGTGACCCGTCGGCGCGCTCGATGCCTTCGCTGCGGGTGGCGCCGTTGGACGACGCCGCGGTCCGCTCGCCGCGCAGGTCGAGGACCCCGGAGTGGGCCAGCAGGCCGGCCAGCGCCTCGGCGCCGGCGGGACGGGCCGGGGCGACCAGCTCGCCGCTGATCCAGATCGGCTCGGGGTGCGTCTCCTCCCCGGCGCGGACGTCGGCCGCCGTGCGCAGCTTGGCGACCTTGTGGATCAGCACGCCGAAGCCGACCTTGGCCACCACGTCGGCGGCGGTGAACGCGAGCTGGCGGCCGACCGCCCAGCCGGTGGAGTCGTAGAAGAACATCGGCACCAGGTAGGCCAGCGGGTAGACGCCCCAGGTGAGAGCGAGGATCCAGCCGGCGTTCATGATCGAGGTGCCGGCGGCCTCGGGCAGCGCCTTCTTGCTGGCGCGGACCTCCTTGAGGATCCAGCCGTAGAGCACCACGAACGGGACGGTCGAGACCAGGCCCCACCAGGCGCGGGCGGCAACGTTGTGCCCCCAGCCGAACGTGTCGGCACCGAGGTAGCCGGTCACGATCATCAGCTCGGCCAGCACCATCCACCAGAACCGGGTGGTCCGGGCGCGGGCGCCGGTGAGGGCGGCGACGCCGATCAGCTCGATGCACAGCATCGGGACGGTCACGGCCCAGTCCACGTAGCGGTAGCCGTTGCGAAACTGCAGCGCCGACTGGGAGGCGGTGTAGCTGTCACCGTGCAGCGAGAACCCGGTGATCCAGGAGAGCGCGAGGACGACGTAGGCCAGCGCGGCGACGCCGACGACGAGGGCGCTCACGGTGGCGGCCGGCCGGTAGCGGCTGCCGATCTCGTTCCGGCTGGAGACGAAGTAGACGAAGCCGGCGATCATCGCGAACAGCGCGGCGACGAACGCGGCGAGGATGAGATCCCACTCACCTTGTGAGTAGGTCAGGTGGCTTTCCACAGCGAAGTCCTCCGGGACGGAAGGTTGTCATGTGCACGCTTCCGGTCCCCGGAGAAAATGGGGACAAACCGGACCTGACGTGGTCCGCTGCGGTGGAGGGATGGGTCAGGCCCCGTGCACCGGTCCCGGTGCGCCGTGCACCTCGCCGACGGTGGCCGCGAGGACCTCGAGCGCGTGCTCGACCTCGGCCTTCTGGTCGTCGGGCACCTCGTCGAGGATGCGCGCGAGCGCGGCGCGGCGGGCGCCGGCCACCCGGGAGAGCATCCGACGGCCCTGCGGGGTGAGGGTGAGCAGCACCTCGCGCCGGCTCACCGGGCTGGGCTCGCGGCGGACCAGGCCCGCAGCCGCCAGCCGGGCGGCGATCCGGGAGGCGGAGGAGCGGTGGCTGCCGACCTCGGCGGCGAGCCCGACGACGTTGCGCGGCCCGGCGCCGATCACCCGCAGCGCGCGCAGCTGGGCCACGGTGAAGGTCGGCCCGGCGACGCCCAGCGCGTCCTCCAGGGCGACGTCGAGGGCTCGCGAGACCTCGAAGAGGAGGTCGACGGCGCGGCCGTTCGGCGCAGGCGTGCTCATGCGCCGATCATGCCCCCTCCGGGGCGGCGTGCACGTGCCACTCGGGCAGGCCGCGGGCGTGGCGTTCGCCATGCCGGCGAGGCCGCCGGCCCGGCCGCCATCCCGGCCTCGTCCGCGGTCAGCGACGCGGCTGCGGACGCCACACCACGAGGGCGCCGCTGCGCACCGGCACCAGGTCGCGCCGGTAGGAGGCGTGCACGGTCTCGGTGACGTGCTCGAGCTCGACCTGCAGCTCGCGCACCCGCGTCTGCAGCGCGGCCACCTGGTCCTCGAGCTCGAGGATCCGCTTGACGCCCTCCAGGCCGGTGCCGAGGGAGGTGAGCCGCTGCACCTCGCGGAGCTGGTCGATGTCGCGGGCGGAGTAGCGGCGGCCGCCGCCGGCGGTGCGGCCCGGGGAGACCAGCCCGAGCCGGTCGTACTGGCGCAGCGTCTGCGGGTGCAGGCCGGAGAGCTCGGCGGCCACCGAGATGACGTAGACCGGGGTGGACTCGTCCAGCACCGGCCGCTGGGGCGCGGGCACGTCCGCTCCGCCCGCTGTCCGCTCGTCGCCGCGCACCTCAGGCTCCCTTCGCCCGGTCCATCAGGCCGGCCCGCGGGTCCTCGTCCTTGGTCGCGGTGCGGAACGCCTCGAGCGCATCCTTGACCGCGCCGTCGACGCGCTGGGGCACGACCACGCTCACGGTCACCAGCAGGTCGCCCTTGCTGCCGTCGGCGCGAGCCGCGCCGCGGCCCTTCACCCGGAAGGTGCGGCCGTTGGCGGTGCCGGCCGGGACCCGCAGGGTGACCGGCTGTCCGCCGAGGGTCGGCACGGCCACCTCGGCGCCCAGCGCGGCCTCGTCGAAGGAGACCGGCAGGGTGAGGGTGAGGTTGTCGCCCTTGCGTCCGAACACCGGGTGCGCCGAGACGTGGACGACGACGTAGAGGTCGCCGGCCGGGCCGCCGCGCTCCCCCGGCGCGCCCTTGCCCTTGAGCCGGATGCGCTGGCCGTCCTGCACCCCGGAGGGGATGCGCACGCTCATCGTGCTGGTGCCCAGCGCCCGACCTGAGCCCTGGCACTGCGGGCAGGGGTCGTCGACGACGAGCCCGCGGCCGCGGCAGGTGCGGCACGGCTCGGCGAAGGCGAATCCGCCCTGGTTGCGCGAGGTCTGCCCGGTGCCCAGGCACGTCGGGCACTGGTGCGGCACCGAGCCGCCGCGACCGCCGGTGCCCGAGCAGGCCGGGCACGGCTTCTCGCTGGTCATCCGCAGCGGGACGGTGGCCCCCGACACGGCGTCGGAGAAGGAGAGGGTGACCTCGGACTCGACGTCGGCGCCCCGGCGCGGGCCGGTGCGGGTGGCACCCGGCCGGCCGCGGCCGCCGAACAGGCCGCCCAGGACGTCGCCGAACCCGCCCGGCGCTCCGCCGCCGGCCGTGCCGAACAGGTCGCCGAGGTCGAAGCCGAACTGTCCGTCGGCACCGCCCGCGCCGCCGGGGCGGAAGCCGCCGGAGCCGAACAGGGTGCGGGCCTCGTCGTACTCGGCCCGGCGCTTGTCGTCGGACAGGACGTCGTAGGCCTCGGAGATCTCCTTGAAGCGCTCCTCCGCGGTGGCGTCGCCCTTGTTGGCGTCGGGGTGGTACTGGCGGGCGAGCTTGCGGTAGGCCTTCTTGATCTCCTCGGCCTTCGCGTCCTTGGGGACGCCCAGGACCTTGTAGTAGTCCTTCTCGAGGTAGTCCTTCGTGCTCACGGCGTCCCCTCCTCCCGTCGCTCGGCCCGGCCGGCCGCGGGCCGCGGCCGGCCGGTGCGTCCGGGGTTGGTGCTGTCTCTCGCTGTTCCGATCCATCATCGGCGCGCGGAGGGCGCCGACGAGGGATGTCTGTGCCGAGGGATGCCGGTCAGGCGTCCGGGTCGGCGACGGCCACGCGGGCAGGACGCAGGATCCGCTCGCCCAGCCGGTAGCCGGGCTGGAGCACCTGCACGCAGGTCGGCTCGGTGACGTCGTCGGCGTGCTGGTGCATGAGCGCCTCGTGCACCTGCGGGTCGAACGGGTCGCCGGCCTGGCCGTACTGCTCCAGGCCCAGCTTGGTCACCACGCCGATCAGCGACTCGGCGACGGCCTTGAAGCCGCCCTCGAGCTCGCCGTGGTCGCGGGCCCGGCCGATGTCGTCGAGCACCGGCAGCAGCGAGGTGAGCACGTTGGCCACCGCCATCTCCCCGGCGAGGGCGTTGTCGCGCTCGACCCGGCGGCGGTAGTTGGCGTACTCGGCCGAGAGCCGCTGCAGGTCCGCGGTGCGCTCGGCGAGCTGGGCCTTGAGGCCCTCGTCCTCGCCGGGGGCACCGCCGCCTGCCTCGGGGCCGGCGGCCGCGGGGGCCGGCGTCTCCGCCGGCTCCCGCAGCGCCCCGGTCTCGGGGTCGATCCGCCGCTTGTCGCGCACGACCGGCCCCTGCTCCTCGCTGCCGCCCTCCGGCCCGCTGCCGTTCCGCTGCTGGTCGGCGCGCTGCTGGTCGGACTGCTGCTGGTCGGTCACTTGTTCTCGTCCTCGTCGACGATCTCGGCGTCCACGACGTCCTCGTCGGCACCGGTGCTGCCGGCGTCGCCCGCCGACGGCCCACCCGGCTGCTCCGAGCCGCCGGCCGCCTGCGCGTTCGCGTACATGGCCGCGCCGAGCTTCTGGCTGGACTGGGCCACGGCGTCGGTGGCGGTGCGGATGGCCGCGATGTCGGTGCCCTCGAGCGCCTTCTTCAGGCCCGTGAGCGCCTCCTCGACCTCGGCCTTGGCGTCGGCCGGCACCTTGTCCGCGTTGTCCGCGAGGAACTTCTCGGTCTGGTGCACCAGCGACTCGGCGGTGTTGCGGGTCTCGACCTCCTCCTTGCGGCGGCGGTCCTCCTCCGCGTACTGCTCGGCCTCGCGCATCATCCGGTCGATGTCGTCCTTGGGCAGCGCCGAGCCGCCGGTGATCGTCATCGACTGCTCCTTGCCCGTGCCCAGGTCCTTGGCGGACACGTGCACGATGCCGTTGGCGTCGATGTCGAAGGTGACCTCGATCTGCGGGACGCCGCGCGGCGCCGGGGGGAGCCCGGTGAGCTCGAACATGCCGAGCTTCTTGTTGTAGGCGGCCATCTCGCGCTCGCCCTGGTAGACCTGGATCTGCACCGACGGCTGGTTGTCGTCCGCCGTGGTGAAGATCTCCGAGCGCTTGGTCGGGATCGTCGTGTTGCGCTCGATGAGCTTGGTCATGATGCCGCCCTTGGTCTCGATGCCGAGGGACAGCGGGGTGACGTCGAGCAGCAGGACGTCCTTGACCTCGCCCTTGAGCACACCGGCCTGCAGGCTGGCGCCGACGGCCACGACCTCGTCCGGGTTGACGCCCTTGTTGGGCTCCTTGCCGCCGGTGAGCTCGCGGACCAGGTCGGCCACGGCCGGCATGCGGGTGGAGCCGCCCACGAGCACGACATGGTCGATGGCGCCGACCTTGATGCCGGCGTCGCGGATGACGTTGTGGAACGGGGTCTTGGTGCGCTCGAGCAGGTCCGAGGTGATCCGCTGGAACTCGGCGCGGGACAGCGTCTCGTCGAGGAACAGCGGGTTCTTCTCGGCGTCGACCGTGATGTAGGGCAGGTTGATCGAGGTCTGCTGCGAGCTGGACAGCTCGATCTTGGCCTTCTCGGCGGCCTCGCGGACGCGCTGCATGGCCATCTTGTCCTTGGTCAGGTCGATGCCGTGCGCGGCCTTGAACTTGTCCACCAGCCAGTCGACGACGCGCTGGTCCCAGTCGTCGCCGCCGAGGTGGTTGTCGCCGCTGGTGGCCTTGACCTCGACCACGCCGTCGCCGATCTCCAGCAGCGAGACGTCGAAGGTGCCGCCGCCGAGGTCGAACACGAGGATCGTCTGGTCCTCGCCCTTGTCCAGGCCGTAGGCGAGCGCCGCCGCGGTGGGCTCGTTGACGATGCGCAGGACGTTGAGGCCCGCGATGTCGCCGGCCTCCTTGGTGGCCTGGCGCTGGGCGTCGTTGAAGTAGGCCGGCACCGTGATGACGGCGTCGGTGACCTTCTCACCGAGGTAGGACTCCGCGTCGCGCTTGAGCTTCTGCAGCACGAAGGCGCTGATCTGCTGCGCGGTGAAGTCCTTGTCGTCGACGTGCTGGCTCCAGGTGGTGCCCATGTGGCGCTTCACCGAGCGGATGGTGCGGTCGACGTTGGTGACCGCCTGCCGCTTGGCCACCTCGCCGACGAGCACCTCGCCGTTCTTGGCGAAGGCCACCACGGACGGGGTCGTGCGCGAGCCCTCGGCGTTGGCGATGACGGTGGGCTCGCCACCTTCGAGGACGGAGACGACGGAGTTGGTCGTCCCCAGGTCGATGCCGACCGCACGGGTCATGGAAGCTCCTAGCTCGTTCTGCAAAGTTGAGGTCGTCCGGCTCAACGTTAGGTGCTGCGGGGAGGACCTGCAAGCAACCTGCGTCTGATCGGCTCAACTCTCGCCGGCGCCGCCGTGTTCCCGGTCGAGACCCCCCTCCGATCCTCGGGCTGAGTCCTCTCGCACGGGCCGTCGTGCGGTCCGCTTGCATGGGCCGTCGTGCGCCGGGGAGGCTGAGGCCGTACCGGGGACGTGACGGGGACGAGCGACGCGAGGGAGCTGCGGTGGCAGGCGGCGGGCTGATGTGGAAGGTCGTGGGCACGGGCGCGGCGGTCGGAGCCGGGATCGCGGCCCGCAAGCTGATCACGACCACCTGGCACGCGGCCATGGGCACGCCGCCGCCGGCCAACCCCGAGGACCCCGACGTCACCTGGCAGGAGGCCGTCGGCTGGGCGGTGCTGTCCGGTGCCGCGGTCGGCGTCGCCCGCCTGCTGGTCACCCGCAAGGCCGCTGACTACTGGCGCCGCTCCACCGGCTCGCTGCCCAAGGGGCTGCAGTCGGTCGCCCCCTGAGCGAGCAGCCTGCCCGGCCGCCCCTGCGCCCGGACCCGAGCCGCCTCCCTGAGGGCTCGCGCATACCCTGACCAGGTGCTCTCCACGCTCCGCGGACCCGACGGCGGGCCAGCACCCCACGTGCGGCTGCTCGCCGCGCTGGTGGTGCTGGGGATGGCGGTGCTGACCGCGCCGCTGGTGCTCGTCCCGCTGCTGCGCTGGCTCGTGGCCATGGTGGTGTGACAGCGCGCCGCCGACCGGCAGCGCAGCGCTAAGTTACCCACCGGTAGCACCCCTTCGGGCGGGGCACTACGCTGTGCGCACCACCGACGTCGACCGCCTGGGTCCCACCGCTGGCAGCACCGGCCGGAGCAGGGCGGCGGCGATTGCCCTGGAAGAGGTGCACGCGCCCCATGCAGGTCCTCGCAGTCACCATCGCGATCGCGGTCACGCTGGTCGCCCTGGCCCTCGTGGTCCAGGCCGCGCTGCGGATCACGTCCGTCGTGCGGCTCGGCCAGCCCGACCCGGCGCGCAAGACCCGGTACGGGCAGCGCACCCGCACGATGCTCACCGAGACCCTCGGGCACACCCGGATGCTCAAGTGGAGCCTCATCGGGTCGGCCCACTGGTTCGTCTTCGTCGGCTTCGGCGCACTGTTCTTCACCCTGGTCACCGCCTACGGCCAGCTCTTCGACGCCGAGTTCGCCCTGCCGGTGCTCGGCGGCTGGATCGTCTACGACGTCCTCACCGAGGCGATCGCGGTCCTCACCGGGGTCGGCATCGCCGTGCTCATCCTGGTCCGGCTGCGCACCCACCCGCGCAAGCTCGGGCGCAAGTCGCGCTTCGCCGGCTCCACGTTCTGGCAGGCCTACTACGTCGAGTGGACGATCGTCGGGATCGTCGTCTGCGTGCTCGCCCTGCGCGGCCTCGAAGGCGCGCTGGCCCAGCTCTCGGGCTACTCGGCGCACTACTTCCTGTCCTACCCCCTGGTGAAGGTGTTCTCCGGGCTGGACCGCACCCAGCTCGAGGACGGCATCTACCTCGTCGCCGCCCTGAAGATCGTCATCTCGATGGCCTGGTTCATCACCATCGCCCTCAACCTGACCATGGGCGTCGCCTGGCACCGGTTCACCGCGTTCTTCAACATCTTCTTCAAGCGCAACCCGCGCCCGGCCCGCGGCGCCGACGGCGCCCCGCTGCAGACCGGGCAGGCGCTGGGCCCGCTCAAGCCGGTGATGAGCGGCGGCAAGCTGGTCGACTTCGAGGACCCGGGCGAGGACGACGTCTTCGGCGTCGGGCAGGTCGAGCACTTCACCTGGAAGGGCCTGCTCGACTTCACCACCTGCACCGAGTGCGGCCGCTGCCAGAGCCAGTGCCCGGCGTGGAACACCGGCAAGCCGCTCTCACCCAAGCTGGTCATCACCACCCTGCGCGACCACGCCTACGCGAAGGCGCCCTACCTGATGGCCGGTGGCGGCAAGGACCTGGCCGGCGAGGAGAAGCTGGCCGAGGCCGCATACGAGGCGCTCCCGGAGGGCCTGCGGACCGAGGCGGAGCGCCCGCTCGTGGGCACCGCCGACGACGGCGGCGTCATCGACCCGGACGTCCTGTGGTCGTGCACCACCTGCGGGGCGTGCGTGGAGCAGTGCCCGGTCGACATCGAGCACGTCGACCACATCGTCGACATGCGCCGCTACCAGGTCCTCATCGAGTCCTCGTTCCCCAGCGAGCTCGGCGGGCTGTTCAAGAACCTCGAGAAGTCCGGCAACCCGTGGGGCTCGCCGGCCAGCGCCCGGATGGACTGGGCCAAGGGCCTGGACTTCGAGGTGCCGGTCATCGGCGAGACCGCGGAGTCGGCCGAGGGTTACGACTACCTGTTCTGGGTCGGCTGCGCCGGCGCGTTCGAGGACCGCGCCAAGCGGACCACCCGCGCCGTCGCCGAGCTCCTGCACACCGCCGGCGTCTCGTTCGCGGTGCTCGGCTCGGGCGAGACCTGCACCGGCGACCCGGCCCGCCGTTCGGGCAACGAGTTCCTGTTCCAGATGCTGGCTGCGCAGAACGTGGCCACGCTGCACGAGGTCCGGGCCACCACGATCGTCGTCACCTGCCCGCACTGCTTCAACACCATCGGCCGCGAGTACGAGCAGGTCTCGGCCGAGACCGACCGCGAGTCGGTCGGGTCCACCCAGGCGGTGGACGGCAAGCTGGCCGGCGACTTCACCGTGGTCCACCACACCCAGCTGCTCAACAAGCTGGTGCGCGAGAAGCGGCTGGTGCCGGTGCAGCGGGTGGAGGAGAAGGTCACCTACCACGACCCCTGCTACCTGGGCCGGCACAACCAGGTCTACACGCCCCCGCGCGAGATCCTCGGCTCGGTCCCGGGCCTGGAGCTCACCGAGATGGCCCGCAACAAGAACCGCTCCTTCTGCTGCGGCGCCGGCGGCGCCCGCATGTGGATGGAGGAGCGCATCGGCAAGCGGATCAACCTCGACCGCGTCGACGAGGCCCTCGGCACCGGCTCGGACAAGGTGGCCGTCGGCTGCCCCTTCTGCCGCGTCATGGTCAGCGACGGCGTCACCGCCCGCCAGGGCGAGGGCGCCGCGGGCGAGGACGTCGAGGTCCTCGACGTCGCCCAGATGCTGCTCCGCTCGGTCAAGGGCGACGGGGACAAGGTGGCGGTCTCGGCCGGGCACGCCGACGACGTCGACGCCGAGAGCCCGCTGGCTGAGGGTGGGTCGGAGCGGTAGCGATCGTTGGTCTTACGAGAGGGGCGTCTTCACCGGCTGCTTGGCTGGTGAGGGCGCCCCTCTCGTACGTCTGCTGTCTTGCTCGGCGGTTCGGACGTGCGTGAGATCGGGTGGGTGTCACACCCATGGGCATCTATGCCTATGGGTGTGACACCCATGCGTTCGGCTGTCCACAGGAGGGCCGCCGGCCGGCCGCGGGACGTCACCACCCGCCCACCGCCGCCGTCACCAGCGCCGTTGACCGTGGACGGCTAGAGCCGCAGCCTTCGACGACAACGGGTGGGCGCGGGAGGAGGCGTCGAAGCCCTCACACCTTCGTCCGGTGGAAGCTCTGGAACGACCGGCTCGGCGTCGGTCCCCGCTGCCCCTGGTAGCGCGACCCGTAGACCGACGACCCGTAGGGGTTCTCGGCGGGGCTGGACAGGGCGAAGAAGCACAGCTGGCCGATCTTCATGCCCGGCCAGAGCTTGATCGGCAGCGTGGCGACGTTGCTCAGCTCGAGGGTGACGTGCCCGGTGAAGCCCGGGTCGATGAAGCCGGCGGTCGAGTGCGTGAGCAGCCCGAGCCGGCCGAGGGAGCTCTTGCCCTCCAGCCGCGCCGCGACGTCGTCGCCCAGGCTCACCGTCTCGTAGGTGGAGCCGAGCACGAACTCGCCCGGGTGCAGGATGAACGGGTCGTCGCCCTCGGGCTCGACCAGGCGGGTGAGGTCGGGCTGCTCCAACGCCGGGTCGATGTGCGGGTAGCGGTGGTTCTCGAAGGTCCGGAAGAACCGGTCGATGCGCACGTCGATGCTGGAGGGCTGGACCATCGACAGGTCCAGCGGGTCCAGGGCGATGCGGCCGCTGTCCAGCGCCGCGCGGATGTCCCGGTCGGAGAGCAGCACGCGGGGAACCTACCGTGGCGCCTGCCCGGGCTGCGACGGAGCGGGAGACTTTGCGTTCGAACCACCACAATCCGGCCTCAATGGCTAGCCTTCCGTTGTGGCCTACACCTTTCGCCGGGCGATCCCTGCTGCCCTCGCACTCGCCCTCACGGGGCTGACGGTCCCGGGGGTGGCCGGGCCGGCGACGGCCGCGACGAATCCGCCCGCGACCGCCAGGTCCGTGACGGCCGCGGACATCAGCACCTGGGACCCGGCTGCCTCGCCCACCCCAACCACGCGCTGGTTCGTCCTGCCCGGCGACCGCGTGGGCGCGGGAACGCTCAGCATCGAGCCGACGACGGGTCGGGGCGGGCTGGGGACCTTGATCCTGGACGCGCCGACCACGGCGGACCGGATCGCCGTGCTGACTCTCCCGCCGGCCGGCCTGACGCTCGCCCAGGTCGGCAACCTCGACGCGTACCCCGTCGCGGACGCGGCCGGGACGTACTCCGCGGCCGGCTCAAGGTGGCCGACCATGGTCATCGACCTCGACTGCAACGGCACGGCGAGCGGCGGCCGGGTGCGCGCACGCACTCCTGGACAGGACGGCGCGTCCTTCGGCGTCGTGCTCGACCAGGACGTCCACTCGGACGGGACCACCGGTGCCGGCTCCGCCTCGCCGGTGCTCACGGCCGGCACCAGGTACTCCCTCTCCACCGTGGCCGCGCACTGCAACGGCGTCGTGGACTACGGCATGGAAGCCGGCAGGTTCGGCTCGGCCTCCGCGGGCTCGGTGCTGCTCACCTCCACCACGGGTCTCCGCCGCGACTTCTTCCGCGTCTCCGCCCCCGGTTCGACCGCGCCGGTGCGCCTCGGCGGGGAGGACCGCCTCGACACCGCCCTCGCCGTCGCCGACCACCAGCTGCCGGCGAGCGGGCGGGTGGACGCCCTGGTCCTCGTCGGCTGGGACGCGTTCGCCGACGCCATCCCCGGCGCGATCCTCGCCCGTCAGCGGGCCGGCGCCCTGCTGATGACCCGCTACTACCGACTGGACCCACGGGTCTCCCGCTTCCTCACCGACCACGTCGTGCCGCACGGGACGGTCTACCTGCTCGGCGGCACGGGGGTGCTGGGCCCGGGAGTGCAGAAGGCGGTGACCGACCTCGGGCTCACCGCGGTGCGGCTCGGCGGGCAGACGCGGTTCGACACCGCGGTGACCGTCGCGAAGACGCTCGCGGCGCCCGACGGCGCCTGCTCCTCGGTGGCCGTCGCCGACGGCACGAACTTCCCCGACGCCCTCTCCGCGGCCGCCCTGGACGCCCCGATCGTCTACACGGCCGGCTCGACCGTGCCGGCGGCCACCGCTGCCTACCTGCGCGCCGCGCAACCCTGCCGCCTCGACGCCGTCGGCGGGCCCGCGGCCGGCGCCCTCGCCCGGTCGACCTTCGCAGCGAAGGTGAGCCGGAGCTTCGTCGGCACCGACCGCTACGCGACCTCCGCCAAGGTCCTGGGCTCGCTGTCGGTGCAGTACCTCGACCCGTTCACAGGTCCCGAGTACACGGATGCGTCCGAGTCGGGCCTCACGATCTCCGTCGCGGCCGGCACGAACTTCCCGGACGCGCTGGTCGGCGCGGTGCGCTCCGAGGTGCTGCTCACCCGGCCGGGCCAGCTCCCGGACAGCAGCGCACGCCTCCTGACGGCGGTCGCCCCCGCGGTGGGTCCCGTCTACGTCCTCGGCACGGCCGACGTCGTCAGCGACGCCGTGGCCGGACAGGTGCGTCAGGCGCTCTCCAAGGGGCTCGTCACCGTCTGGCCCTCCTGACCCGTCGGGCACCCGGCGGCCGGCCGGCTGGGTGGCCGTCGGGCCGTCGTCGGGTGCTGCGCATGTATGCTGCTGCCGCACCTCGCGGGTGTAGTTCAATGGCAGAACATCAGCTTCCCAAGCTGACAGTGGGGGTTCGATTCCCCTCACCCGCTCCAGGAAGACCGCAGGTCAGCACGGCAGTCGGCCCCTCGGAGAGTCCTCCGAGGGGCCTTCGTTTTACCCGCTGATACCCGCGTTTCGCCCCTGTTTTCCACCCCTTAGGTCATGACTAGGTCACGCCGGGGAGGACGTTCGCACTGCTCAGGGGCCTCAATCTGACTGTGCGGACGGCCCCGTCTCGTTCTCGGTCTCCGCGGTGCTGCAGCCCTCTGGGCACTGCTGGTGCGTCGTGCTGACTGGGTACCGTCCGTCGAGGTGCTCGTCGGCGATCTGCGTCCAGGTCCTCGATCTGCCGGAGAACACGCAGGCTCCCGGCGTTCGCCTGGCCGAACAGCTACGCGGCATCGTTCGGGCAGCCACCGCAGGCGACGCCTGGGCCGACTGGCTGACGGCGTTGCCGTGTCAGCGCCGACCCGCTCACCGTCACTGCCCTGGCCGCGCATCCGGATGAGGCGCGCCAAGGCAGCCGCGCCGATCACGTAGGAGTGCGCTGCCTAGGGGAACTCGGGTTCCATCAGCGGCTGGTCGGGCACGCCTGGGGAGACCTCAGCGGCCAGCGACTCTCCTCGAACGTCCCGGCGGGGGAGCGGAGGCCCGCGCCTCGAAGGGGTGCGATGCGCGGCAGACCGAAAGTTTAACGCGGTTTTCAAGCTCGATCTCCGCACCCGCTAGACCTCGATCAACTGGCATATGCACAGGTCAGATGGCATGCGCTCTTACCCTGGCTAACTTCTGATGTCCCTTTCGTGCCCGTGGTACGGGCACGAAGCGGGCACGCCGTGATGGCAGCTTCGACGTCCGGAGGACGCTGAGACCGGGCACGAGAGCCATAGAGTCGGCGGGCAAAGATCCACTCCGGCGCGTGGCGATGGGCCAGCTTCCCAAGCTGGCCCGGGCCATCTCCCGACCTCGAGCTGGTCCCGCCACCGACCAGCCTCGACGCGTGTTTTCGCAGCTCAGCGACAACACGTACCCCGCCGAATCAACGTGCGCGAATGCCTACTGATGACCGTTGAGCGCCCAGCCTGACCGATGCTTGAGGCACGCCGCAAGGCACGCCCGGCCGGCGGCTGGGAGCACAGCGGCGCAACTCCTCGTCCGTCCCTTGGGCGTCGGGTGGCACGACGGCACGACGATCGAATCTACCTGCCGTGTGCCGGCGGCAGCGCCGCCCGGCGGAATCGCCATCGGCGGCAAGACACGACGGTCACCTCGGCCGGGGTCTGGGGTTTCACCACGTCAGGGGCCGGCACCGTGGTCGGCTGGTGCTCCCGTCTCGCGAGCGCACACCGTGCGGTCGCCGTTGTGGGCGCCGTCGTTGGGTTCCCAGCGGCGCCGGTTGAAGTTAGGTTAGGGTGTCCTTAGTAACGATCTCGGAGGGGTGACTGGGTGTGCTGCGTGGTCGACGACCTTTCGCTGTCCTCGGTTTCGCCGTGGTCCTGGCGGTGTCGGGATGCGGCGGTCGTGGGGCGAGCGCCTCGGCCGGCGGCGACTCGCCGACTCTGACGCTGTACAACGGGCAACACGAATCGACGACCAAGCTGCTGGTGGCCGACTTCACGAAGGCGACCGGGATCAAGGTGCAGGTGCGATCGGGCGAGGATCCCGAACTCGCCAACCAGATCCTGCAGGAGGGGGCCGCCTCGCCGGCGGACGTCTTCTACACCGAGAACTCGCCGGCGTTGGAGTTGCTGTCAGAGAAGGGGAAGCTCGCCAAGGTCGACCCGGCGACGCTCGCGCCGGTCCCGTCCCAGTTCGACTCGCCCCAGGGTGACTGGGTCGGTGTGGCAGGGCGGGAGGCCGTCCTGGTCTACAACTCGGCGAAGCTGCCAGCGGCGGAGATCCCAGGGTCCCTGCTGGACATCGGGGGTCCGCCGTGGCGGGGCCAGGTGGGGATCGCGCCGGCCGGCGCGGACTTCCAGGCGATCGTCGCCGGAGTGGTCGCGCTGGAAGGCAAGCAAAAGGCCAGCGCATGGCTGCACGGCTTGAAGCGGGTGGCGCAGACCTACCAAAGCAACAGCGCGATCCTGCAGGCGGTGAACCGGGGGGACATCCCCGCGGGCATTATCTATCACTACTACTTCTTCCGCGACCAGGCGGAGTCGGGCGCCAACAGCGGGAACGTAAAGCTGCACTACTTCGGCCAGCACGACCCCGGCGCGTTCGTCAGCGTCTCCGGCGCCGGCGTGCTCGCGTCGAGCAGGCACCAGGCCGCAGCGCAGCGCTTCCTGCAGTTTCTGACCGGGGTGCAGGGACAGACGGACCTGGCCAACAGTGAGGACTTCGAGTACCCGCTCAATCCGAAGGTCCCCGCCAACCCGGTACTGAAGCCGTTCGACGAGCTGCAGCCACCTGACGTCGGCCCGGCGCAGGTCGGCGACGGCCGCGAGGCGGTAGCCCTGCTGCAGCAGGCCGGGCTGCTGTGACGCGATGACGCTGATCGGCGCCGCCGGCCGGGGGCGGCTGCATGTCGGCATCGGGCGGCCGTCGGTCGGGTTGCCGGTGCTCGCCGGGCTGGTCGCGCTGCTCGCCCTGATCCCGCTGTGGTTCGTGATCGGCGAGGCGGTGCAGGTCGGGCCGGCCGGGATCGGCCACTTGGTCTTCCGCGGCCGGGTGGGCGAGCTGCTCGGCAACACCGTCCGGCTCGTGGTGGCCTCCACCGTGCTGTGCGGGGTGATCGGCACCGCGACCGCCTGGCTGGTCGAGCGCACGGCCCTGCCCGGGCGCCGGGTGGTCGGGCCGCTGCTGGCCGCGCCGCTGGCCGTTCCGGCGTTCGTCAATGGCTACGGCTGGGTGTCCCTGACCTCGACGGTGCAGGGCTACACCGGCGCCGTGCTCGTCGTGACGCTGTCCTACTACCCGCTGGTGTACCTGCCGGTGGCTGCGGCGCTGCGCGGCATGGACCCCGCGCTGGAGGAGGCGGCCCGCTCGCTGGGCCGCGGGCCGTGGCGGACGTTCGGCCGGGTGGTGCTGCCGCAGCTACGGCTCGCGCTCGGTGGCGGCATGTTGATCGTGGCACTGCACGAGCTCGCCGAGTTCGGGGCGTTTCAACTTCTGCGGTTCCCGACGTTCACGACCGCGATCTACGGCGAATACCAGGCCAGCTTCAACGGCCCGGCCGCCAATCTGCTCGCCGCGGTTCTCGTCGTGCTCTGCTTGCTGCTGCTGCTCGCGGAAGTGCGGCTGCGGGGGGCCGGCCGCTTCGCGCGCCTGGGGCCCGGCAGCGCCCGCGCGCTCACCCTGGCCCCGTTGGGCAGGACGGCTCCGTTCGCGCTCGCGGCCGTGGGTGGGGTGCTCGCCCTCGCCCTCGGCGTGCCCGTCGCAAGCTTGACGTACTGGCTGGTGATCGGCTCGTCCGCGGCGTTTCCGGCCGGCGACCTCGCCACGGCGACGGCCACATCGCTGTCGCTCGGGCTGGCCGCGGCCGTACTCACCACGCTGCTCGCCCTGCCGGTCGCGCTGCTCGCGGAGCGGCGCCGCAGCCGCCTGGCCACCGCGCTGGAGCGCAGCACCTACGTCGCGCACGCCCTGCCCGGGATCGTCGTCGCGCTGTCCCTGGTCTTCGTCGCCATCCATGTCGCCCAGCCGCTGTACCAGACCACCCCCCTCCTGCTGCTCGGCTACACAATCTTGTTCCTGCCGATGGCGATGGTCGGGGTGCGCTCGGCGCTGGCCCAGTCGCCACCGGCGCTGACCGAGGCGGCCCGCGCGCTCGGCAACCGACCGCTGACCGCCCTGCGGCGGGTGACGCTGCCCCTGATCGCGCCCGGGCTAGGCGCCGCGGCGGCGCTCGTGTTCCTGATGGTCGCGACCGAGCTGACCACCACCCTGCTGCTGGCCCCGATCGGCACCCAGACCCTGGCCACCCAGGTCTGGAGTGAGACCGGCACGTTGTCCTACGCCGCGGCCGCCCCCTACGCGGCGCTGATGATTTTCATCTCGGTCCCCGCGGTATACCTGCTGACCCGTACCGGCCGTCGGGCAGAGCTGCTATGAGCCGGTTGTCTGTCGTCGGCGTGACTAAAAGCTACAGCCAGCAACCGGTGCTGCACGGCATCGACCTGGAAGTTCCGCCGGGGCGGCTGACCGCGGTGCTCGGCCCGTCCGGATGTGGCAAGACCACGCTCCTGCGGCTCATCGCCGGCTTCGACGCACCCGACGCCGGCAGGATCCGCATCGGGGAGCGCACGGTCGCCGACGGACCCCGCGGCGAGCCACCGGAACGCCGTGGCATCGGGTATGTCGCCCAGGAGGGCGCCCTGTTCCCGCATCTCACCGTCGCCGGGAACATCGGCTTCGGACTGCCGCGGTCGACCCGGCGGCGAGCCAGCCGGGTCGCCGAGCTGCTCGAGCTGGTGGGGCTACAGCCCCAACATGCCGGGCGCTACCCCCATCAGCTCTCCGGCGGTCAGCAACAACGGGTTGCGCTGGCCCGGGCGCTGGCGCCTCGACCGGCCGTGGTCCTGCTCGACGAGCCGTTCGCCGCGCTGGACGCCGGCCTGCGCGCCGAAACCCGTCACGCCGTGGTGGCCGCCTTGGCGAGCACCGCAAGCACCGCCGTCCTCGTCACCCCCGACCAGGCCGAGGCCCTGTCGACGGCCCACCAGGTCGCCGTCATGCGCGCGGGACGGCTGGTGCAGACCGCGACCCCCGCCGACCTGTACCGCGCGCCAGCGACCGTCTGGGTGGCCGGGTTCATCGGTGAAGCGACGGTGCTGCCGGCGACCGTGCGCGGCCGGCTCGTCGACTGCGCGCTCGGGCTGTTGCCGGTCGACGGCAGCACGGCATCCGGCTCGGCAGCCGTCCTGATCCGCCCGGAGCAGGTGCGGATCCATCCGCGCGACACCGGCGGCGTTCCCGCGCGCGTCGAGCGCTGCACCTACTACGGCCACGACGCCACGGTGATCCTGCGGCTTATCGCAGCCGACACCCTGGTGACGGCCCGGTGCGCTGGCCAGGCGCTGCCGCAGCCCGCCACCAATGTCACGCTCACCGTGGACGGCCCCGTCCTCGCCTACCCGACCGACTCGCCCGACGCTGCCACGGGCGTCGGCTGACAGTGAGGATGTGCACGAGCCCCGCAGCCGTCGTTCCTGACCCTTCGGCTGACTGACTTCGGGTCTTCAACGGGATCTGTCGGTTCGGTTGGCTGCGGGGCACGTTCGCACTCACCTGCCGAGGGTTCGTGACTTCATAGGAGCTTGTGCCAGCAAGCACCCGTCACTGTCTTGTCCGCTCGCTCGGCGGTGCGTGCCGCCCTACCAGTCGAGTGAGAAGGACGGCGATGACCACGATCGCAGAACCGTTGCCCACTGCCCAGCGGGTCGAGGTGTTCGGCAGGGTCGACACCCACGCTGACACCCACACCGCCGCGGTCATCGACGCCGCTGGGCGGCTGCTGGCCCATCGCGAGTTCGCCGCGACTCCGGCCGGGTACGCCCAGCTGGCCGACTGGTGACCGGGCACGGCCAGATCCAGCGGGTGGGCGTGGAGGGCACCGGTGTCTACGGCGCCGGCCTGGCTCGCCACCTCACCGAGGCAGGCATCGCGCTGGTCGAGGTCGACCGCCCCGACCGCAAGACCCGTCGGTTCGCCGGCAAGTCCGATCCACTCGACGCCGAGGCCGCCGCCCGCGCCGCGCTCAGCGGCCGGCAGACCGGTACTCCGAAGACCCGCACCGGCCCGGTTGAGGCCACGCGGGCGCTGCGGGTGGCCCGGCGCAGCGCCATCGCCGCCCGCGCCGAGGCCCAGACCCAGCTGCGAGCGCTGACCATCACGGCACCGGAACCGCTGCGCGGCCAGCTCCGCGGTTTGACCCTCCAGCGGTTGCTGGCCGCCTGCGCCGCGCTGCCCCGATCGGGCCGGCGGAGCCGATCCGGTCCAGGCGACCAAGACCGCGCTACGCGCCCTCGCCCGCCGTCATGCGCGGCTCAGCGAAGAGATCGACGAGCTGAACACCCTGCTCACACCGCTGGTCCACAGCATCAACCCGGCACTGATCGCCGCCAACGGAGTCGGCACCGACGTCGCCGGCCAACTGCTGGTCACCGCCGGGGACAACCCGGACCGGCTACGCTCCGAGGCCGCCTTCGCCGCGTTCTGCGGCGTCTCACCGATCCCCGCCTCCTCCGGGCGCACCCACCGGCACAGGCTCAACCGCGGCGGCGACCGACAAGCCAACGCCGCGCTCTACCGGGTCGTTCTCTGCCGCATGCGCTGGGATCCTCGCACCCGCGCCTACGTCCAACGCCGAACGGAGGAAGGCCTGGCCAAGAAAGACATCATCCGCTGCCTCAAGCGGTACATCGCCCGCGAGCTCTACTACCTCCTCAGCTCACCAGCGACCGCTTGACCATCCATAGGAGCATCCCCACCGGCGGCCCCTCGACAAGGCGGGACCGACCCGGCCGCGGGGCGGCCACTCAGATGGTGGATCCACCACTTCGCACACCGGTTGCCCACTCCAACCGCAGTTGCACCGGCCCTGGGGCACGGTGAAACGCCAAGGCAACGCGGTATAGGTGCAGGCATGCACCTAATCGCGTCGGGATTCGGCGAGCCAACCGGACAGAGCTGGACCCAAATCGGAGAACTGTTGGTGGCCTTCGCACTGTCGTCGGTGATCGGACTAGAGCGCCAGCTACGTGGCAAGAGCGCTGGGCTGCGCACCCAGGCCATCGTCGGCACAGCGGCCGCCCTCATCCTATTGGTCAGCAAGTACGGCTTCACCGACATCCTCACGAGTGGGCGAATCGTGCTTGACCCCTCCCGGGTTGCCGCCCAGATCGTCTCAGGTGTCGGTTTCCTCGGGGCCGGATTGATCATCACCCGGGCGGGCGCGATCCGCGGGTTGACCACCGCCGCGGCAGTGTGGGAAACCGCCGCGATCGGCATGGCGGCCGGCGCCGGGCTACCGCTCCTCGCCGTCGTCGTCACCGGGCTGCACTTCGTCATCGTCCTCGGTTACACCCGCCTGACCCGCACCCCGGCCTTCACGACCACCGGCACCATCCGGCTACGCATCACCTACACCGACCGCTCCGGCGTGCTGCGCACCCTGCTGGGCACGTGCGCCAGCCACGGCTGGGCAGTGCTCAACCTCGCCGTCGACGAGCGTGCCCAACCCGGGGGGGTCGGCGGCCTGCTCGACAGCGAGCGCGGCAGCCAGCAGCTTGTCACGGTGGCCCTCACCCTTACTGGCAGCGGCGTCGCTGCCGCCCCCGGCTTGCTGGCTTCTACCGTTGGCGTGGTCGGAGTCGACCGCGCCGACGACGACACCGAATAGTCCCCCTATCGAATAACGCGCGGCGACGGGTGCGCCCCGCAGGTCCGCCACTCTTGAGGTACATGGCCCCGATACTGGGGGCCGTGCAATAGGTGTGCGGACTCTGAGCTGGTCGGGGTGACGGTGTTGTGCGCCGGGTGTCAGGCGAGCGCGGTGGCGATGCCGGAGATCTTCTGGATCAGCCGCAGGGTGTCGGGGATGCGAGTGAAGCCGTGGTGTTCGTAGAAGGCTGCGGGGTGTTCGTGAAGTGCGTCGACGACGAAGCGTGCGGCGACGATGTCGGTGGCCTCGACGATCCGCGCCCGCGCCTCGGGGGGGCGCCCCCGGGGCCTGACCCTGCGCACCGCGATCGACGGCCAGGCGGACGAGCAGCACAGCAGGGATCTCGTCGGGACTGCCGTGACCGATTCGTCACCGCCGCAGGAGCGTGCTGGCGCGTTCGGCCGCCGCGGCCAGCGCCGGGTTGGGGCGCGGCGGGGCATCGAGCGCGTCGGTAGGGCGTCGAAGAAGTCGGCCGGCACGCGAGTCTGCGTCTGATGTTCGGCCAGGACACGGTCGGCCTGCTCCTCGGCGGCGGATCGGACGAAGTCGCTGACCGGCACCCGGGCCAGCTCGGCGGCGAGCTCGATGCGCGCCTTGACCTCCGGGCGCACCCGGACTTCCAGCCGTGCGGTTGCCCTCATGTCACCCCACCGACGCCTCGCTCCCGCGCGGAGGACTGTACGGATGCCGAATGGGGTGGACGTCAAGTGCGGACGCCACCGGGCCCGCACTTCGGCCTGCCCCCGGTAGCTGCCCTTCCGCGGTCGGGGACGCCGGGGGAAGGGTGGCCGCAGGCCATCCCGTAGGGACCGGAGGCCCTTCCGGCGGCGTCCCCGACCGTGATCATCGGGGCGGCGGGGAGCAGGCAGACCACCGCAGAAGGTTGTCGTTGGCTGTCGAGGTGCGACCGGGTGTCACCCCGGCCCGCGCAACGTTCCACCCAAGGTGCGACACGACGATCTACGCAACGTCACCCCGACCTGACACCTCCCGACAGCGCCGTCGCCCGGAGCTTCGGCTCGCCGCCAAATAGGCCGCTGACCTGCGGGGTGACGGATGGTCGAACACCCCTGTGGAGTCTCGTCATCGCAGACGCCGAGGACGAAGGGCAGGTGGCGAGCGGTGATGTCGCTGCACAAGCTCGCGGCCGGGTCGGGCTACACCTACCTGACCCGGCAGGTCGCCGCCGCGGACGACACCGCCCGCGGCCGGGGGTCGCTGGGCGCCTACTACGCCGAGCGCGGCGAAGCCCCTGGCGTGTGGCTCGGCGTCGGCCTGGCCTCGCTGGAGGGCGGTCCGCGAGCCGGCGAGGCGGTGTCGGAGGCGCAGATGGTGGCGCTGTTCGGCCACGGCCAGCACCCCGACGCCGCCGATCTCGCGGGCACGCACAGCGACGGCACTCCTCGAGGAACCGCGCTGGGGATGCCGTTCGTCACGGACGGGCCGCGCCCGTCCGTGGCCGGCTACGACCTGACCTTCTCCCCCGTCAAGAGCGTCTCCGCGCTGTGGGCGCTCGCCGACCCGGCCCTGGCCGACCGAATCCAGGCCGCGCACGCCGCGGCCGTCGCGGACACCATCGGCTGGCTGGAACGCACCGCCGTCTACACCCGGCTGGGCACCGGCGGGATCCGCCAGGTCGACGTCACCGGCCTGATCGCCGTCGCATTCACCCACCGCGACTCCCGCACCGGGGACCCGGACCTGCATACCCACGTCGCCATCTCCAACAAGGTCGCCACCCTCGACGGCCGCTGGCGCGCCCTGGACGGCCGCACCCTCTACGCCGCGACCGTCGCAGCCTCGGAGCGGTACAACACCCGCCTCGAAGCTCAGCTGGTCGACGCACTCGGCGTCACCTTCGCCGACCGGCCGGCCCGTCGCGGCGTCCGGCCGGTGCGCGAGCTCGCCGGGGTCCCCGAGGCGCTGATCGACGCCTGGTCGACCCGGCGGGCGCGGATCGTCGACCGCCGCGCGCAGCTGCTCGACCGGTTCCGGGCCACCTACCGGCGGGAGCCGACCGCCGCCGAGGCGCATGGGCTGGCGCAGCAGGCCACACTGGCCACCCGGCCGGGTAAACACGCTCCGCGCAGCCCGGCCGAGCAGCGCCGCGCCTGGGCGGCCCAGGCCGAGCAGATCCTCGGCGCCGCCCGGGCCGGGCGGCTGATCCACGACGTGCTCAACCGACGGCAGCTAGGAACGGTGGCCTATCCCGGCTGGGCGCGGCGGGCCGCTCACGCCGCGATCGCGACCGTGTCGGCGGAGCGCGCCGTGTTCGGAACGCATCACGTCCGCGCGGAGATCGAACGCCTCGCCCGCCGCGAGCGCATGCCCCTGGCAGCCCTCGATGCGGCGATCGACCGGGCCCTGACGATCGCGCTGTCCGGGCAACACGCCATCGCACTCGGAAGCCCTCTCGAGTCGGACCCCAGCGGCCCCGTCGGCCTGACAGAGCCTGCGGGGCTGCGCCGCCGCGACGGGACCAGCGTCTACACCACTGCGCACAGCCAGCTGTTCACCACACCGGCGGTGCTAGCCGCCGAGCAGCGGATCCTCGCCATCGCCGCGAAGGTCGACGGGCGCCGGGTCCCCGCCGGGCTGGTCGAACTCGCGTTGCTGGAGGCGCGCGCCGCCGGCCGCCCCCTGAACGCTGGCCAGCAGGCGATGGTGCGCGATCTGGCCGCTTCCGGACGTCGGGTACAGGTCGCCCTCGCCCCGGCCGGCACCGGCAAGACCACCGCCCTCGGCACCCTGGCCGCCGCCTGGGCCGACGCCGGCGGCGTCGTGCTCGGCACCGCCCCCTCCGCGGTCGCCGCCGCCGCCCTCGGCGCGGCCATCGGCCGGCCCGCGCTCACCCTCGCCGCCGCCCTCCAAGCCCTCACACACGGTCGGGACCCCGGCGGGGTGCCGATCGGCCCTGGCCTGCTGGTGCTCGTCGACGAGGCCGGTATGGCCGCCACCGCCGACCTCGCCGACCTGATCGACGCCGCCACCGCCGCCGGCGGATCGGCGCGCCTGGTCGGCGACACCGCCCAGCTGTCCTGCCCCGCCGCCGGCGGCATGCTGCGCGACCTCGTGCGTGCCCACGGCGTCACCGAACTGGACACCCCGATCCGCTTCACCGGCCCCGCCGAGGCCGCCGCCACCCTCGCCATCCGCGCCGGCGACGAGGCCGGCCTGGACTTCTACACCACCCATGGCCGCATCCACACCGCAGCCCACGACCCTCGGAACGAGCCGGTCGGCGATGCGCTCGACTCGGCGCTGGCCGGCTGGACCGCCGACCGCGCCGCCGGGTACGACAGCCTGCTGGTGGCCGGCAGCAATAGCCTCGTCGCCGAGCTGAACGCCCGCGCTCGCGCCACCCGCCTTAGCGCCGCAGGCGCTATCTCACGCCCGGCCGGGGTGTCGCTGCGCGACGGCACCACCGCCTCGGTCGGCGACCCGGTGCTGGCGCGGCACAACGACCGCCGCCTGCGCCTGGGCGGCGCGGAATGGGTGAAAAACGGCGACCGGTTCACCGTCACTGCGCTCACCGGCGACGGCGGCCTCGTCGTCCGGCACGACATCTCCCGCCGGTGCGTGAGCCTGCCGGCCGGCTACGTCGCCGAGCACGTGCAGCTCGGCTACGCCGCCACCATCCACCTCGCCCAGGGCACCACCGTCGACACCACCCACACCGTCCTGACCGGTACCGAGTCCCGCGAGCAGCTCTACGTCGCCCTCTCCCGCGGCCGGGCGGCCAACCACCTTCACCTCGCCCCCGCCGACGACGGCGGCGGCGATGACGCCGCGCACCCCGCGCTCCCCCGCCCCGCACGGCAGGATGCGAGCGACCCGCTCGAGCTGCTGCGCACGGTGCTCGCCCGCACCGACGCCCGCCCCTCGGCCTTCAGCACCCTCGCCGCCATCGCCGATCCCGCCCGGCGCCTGCACGTCGCGGTCGAGCGCTACCTCGACGCGCACATCCTCCACACCGCACAGACCCCCGGCACTGGCGACCCCGGTGAGCCCATGCCGGGCATCGGCGGACCGCTGCCCTGGCTGCCGCCCCCACCCGACCCCGAGCACGGCGAGCTCGCCCAATACCTGCAGCAGCGCGCCGACCGCGTCCACGCCCTCGCCACCCAAGTCACCGCGGAGCACTTGCCCGCCACCGCCTGGGCCGCACGACTCCGCGACGCCGACCCCGCCCTTGCCCGGCAACTCGCCGTCTGGCGCGCAGCCACCGGCATCCCCGACCACCCCCACCCCCTCGGCCCAGCTCCCAGCCCCACTCCGACCGTCCGCGCCGAGCTGGCCGAGCAGCTGGGGGCACACATTGCCGCCGACCTGCCCGAGCGTCTCACCACCGCCCGCCGCCCCCTCCCGTCCGCGCGCAAGGCCGGGCAGCCGCGCCGCCGCGAGCAGCAGGCGGGCCGGGACCGTGTTCCCCGGCCCGAGCACGACCCCCTCCTCGCCCGCGCGTACCACGATCACCGCGGCCGCGGACGAGGCGTCCACCGATGACGCCCCCGGCAGCTGAGGCCAGCAAGCGTCCCCAGATACAGAGGAACCACCCGCACGGGAAGGAGCCAGCATGACCCCGAGCAGCCCCCCGCCCGTCTCCGCTGACCGGCTACACGACGTCGACAGCGCCGCCGACTACCTCCGCTGCGGCCGGCGCCTCATCTACCGGCTCGTCGCCGAACGCCGGATCAAGTTCACCAAGGCCGGCCGATCGCTGCGCTTCTGGCAATCCGACCTCGACGCCTACCTTGACGCGGGCACCGTCGAACCGATCGCCGTCCCGACCCTCCGGCGGTGACCGCCTCCGTCGCCCTTATCCACAGGTGGCACCCGAGCCCGGCGCCTGTGGACAACCACACTGGCAGCTCCGTGGGTCACGACAAGGTCATGGCATGACATCGAGAGCGGGTTTTGGGGCCGTCGACAAGCTGCCCTCGGGGCGCTGGCGTGCTCGCTGTACCGGCCCCGACGGCAAGCGGCGCACCTCGACGTTCAACACGAAGAGTGACGCGCGCGCATGGCTGGCCACGCAGCAGGCGGACGCGGTGAGAAGCGTCTGGCGCGCGCCGGAGTCGGGCAGGCGAACGGTTGGCGAGTATGCGGGCGACTACCTCGCTCGCGGCGACCTGCGGGAGTCGACCCGCTCGTTGTACGCGGGGCTCTGGCGGCTCCATCTCGCCGGCACCTGGGGCCCCATGCCGGTCGGCGACGTCACGCCTGCCAAGGTGCGGGCTTGGCACACCGCCGCGGCGAGGGCCACTGGTCCGACCGCTCTCGCGCAAAGCTATCGGCTGCTGCGCTCGGTCCTCGGCGTCGCGGTGGCCGACGAGGTCATCGCGGCCAACCCGTGCAAACTCCGCAACGCCGGGACACCCAGGGCTGGGCGTCCGTCGCGCGCGCTGACCGCCACCGAAGCCCAGGCACTCGCGGATCATCTGGGCCAGCACGGCAGAACCGCACGGTACCGGGCACTTGTGCTCGTCCTGGCATTCGGCGGCCTCCGGTTCGGCGAGGCAACGGCGTTGCGCCGGTGCGACGTCCTCGACAGGGGCGCCCGACTCCGGGTGGAGCGGGCAGTTCGCTTCTGTGGCGGGAAGTGGCTGGTCGGCGAGCCGAAGACGGACGCGGGCCGCCGAACCGTCTCGCTGCCGGGCGCGGTCGCCGCAGCGCTCGCGGCCCACCTGGACAGGTTCGTCCCTGACTCTCCCGACGCACTCGTGTTCGGCACCCGCTCCGGGCAGTTCCTCGGCTCTGCCAACTTCGGTCAGACCTTCCGCCGGGCCGCGCAGGCAGTAGGGCTACCTCCCGTCCGGCCACACGAGCTGCGGCACACCGGCGCCACCCTGGCTGCGGCGACCGGCGCAAGCACGAAGGAACTCATGCGGCGCCTCGGTCACTCGTCGCCGGCTGCCGCGCTGATCTACCAGCACGCGGCCGACGAGCGCGACGGCGAAATTGCGCGAGCTCTCGACGCCATGATTGGAGCCGCCCCAGCAGTACCCGCCGGCGCGCGGACCTGCCGCTGCGGCCATCGGGAAGCGGTTCACCAGATGGCCGCATCCGAAGGGGAGCGTCGGTGCGTGGCGTCCGACTGTGTGTGCCCCAGCTTCATGAAGCACTGAGTGGCGTTCACGGGGTCATGCTGGGTGAACACTCGGGCGCCGCAGAGGGGCTCCGAACGCCGCCCCTGTTATCGTAGGCACGTACCTACAAGGGAGGTTCGCGATGGCGACCGTCTCATCCCGTGACTTCAACCAGGACGTCAGCGCGGCCAAACGAGTGGCGGCTACCGAGCCTGTCGTCATCACCGATCGCGGCCGGCCCTCCCACGTACTGCTGTCGATCGAGATGTACCGCACGCTCGTCACGGATCAGCGGAACATCGTGGACTGGCTGTCGGCCGACGATGACCTCGACCTGGAGCCCGGCCGGGTGGAGCTTTCGCTGACCGTGCCTGACCTGTGAGTTATCTGCTCGACACCAATGTCATCAGTGAGCTCCGCAAGCCCGCTGGGCGTGCCGCGCCGGCCGTCCGCGCGTGGGCGGGGCGGCAGGCCACCCACGACCTGGCGATCAGTGTCATCACGGTCATGGAGATCGAGATCGGCGTCTCCCGGCTGGAACGGCGCGACCCACCCCAAGGCGAGGTCCTCCGTCGATGGCTGGAGCACGACCTGCTCGCGGCCTTCGCCCAGCGGATGCTCCCGGTCGACCTCGCCGTCGTCCGACAGGCGGCTCGCATGCATGTTCCTGATCCACGGCCGGAACGCGACGTCCTGATCGCGGCGACCGCGCTGACGCGCAACCTCACGGTCGTCAGCCGCAACACCGCCGACTTCGAACCGCTCGGCGTCCCTCTCCTCAACCCCTGGAATGAGTAGGCCAACGCGCCATCCACAGCCCCAAGATCGATGCCACTAGGTCACACAGAGGTCACGCCGACCGATTTCGGTGGCAAAACAGGCGGTTGAGCTGCGGCTAGGTGTCCATCAGGAGCAGCTTCCCAAGCTGACAGTGCGGGTTCGATTCCCGTCACCCGCTCCACCTCCACCCATCTCCAGTCCCATCCCCAGCGCTCTCTCAGCGCCCCGTTGCCAGGCATGAGCGGGTTCGGGAAGACATGCTGCGCGCGTCCGCTTGTGCTCGGGTGACTGCCCGACGACGAGAGGACTCCGGTGACCTCCCCCAGCTCCGCTCCCAGCTCGACCTCCCCCCGCGAGGTGCGCCTCGTCTCCCGACCGGTCGGCTGGCCGGCGCCCGACGACTTCGAGCTGGCGGTGAGCGAGGTGCCCGACCTGGCCGACGGCCAGCTCCGCGTCCGCAACGTGGTCATGTCGGTCGACCCCTACATGCGCGGCCGCATGAGCGCGGCCAAGTCCTACGCCGCGCCGTACGAGCTCGGCCAGGCGATGCACGGCGGCGCGGTCGGGGTGGTCGAGGAGTCGCGCGCGGAGGGGTTCGCCGTGGGCGACCACGTGCTGCACGGGCTCGGCTGGCGCGAGGTCGCCGTCGTCGACGGCTCGGCCGCGCGGGTCGTCGACGCGGATGCCGCCCCGGCGTCGGCGTACCTCGGCGTGCTCGGGATGACCGGGCTCACGGCCTACGCCGGGCTCACCCGGGTCGCCGCGCTGAAGGAGGGCGACGTCGTCTTCGTCTCCGGTGCCGCGGGCGCGGTCGGCGGCGCGGTCGGCCAGGTGGCCAAGGCGCTGGGCGCCGGCCGGGTCATCGGCAGCGCCGGGTCGGCGGAGAAGGTGCGTCACCTGCTGGACGACCTCGGCTTCGACGCGGCCTTCAACTACCGCGAGCAGCGGCCTTCGGAGGCCCTGCGCGAGCTCGCCCCCGACGGCATCGACGTCTACTTCGACAACGTCGGCGGCGACCACCTCGAGGCGGGCATCGGCTCGCTGCGGCTGAACGGTCGCATCGCCGTCTGCGGGATGATCTCGGTCTACAACGACACCGAGCCCGCCCCCGGCCCGCGCAACCTCGCGCGGCTCATCCAGACCCGCGGCCGCATCGAGGGCTTCCTCGTCGGCGACCACTACGACCTGGCAGGCGAGTATGCCGAG
>JBQCIO010000135.1:0-32288 GCA_051953655.1 Motilibacteraceae bacterium | reverse complement strand
ACGTTCGGCTGGCGCTGCCCCACATCCGCCTGCCGGCACCTTCTCCCCGTATAGAGACGGGGAGAAGGAAAAGGGCACCTAGCGCGTAAAACTCTGCGCGTTGCCGGCGTCGACGTTGACGATGTTGCCGGTCGATTTGGCGGACATGTCGGAGGCGAAGAAGTAAATCGCCTCGGCGATGTCCTCCGGGAAGACCGAGCGCTTCAGCATGGAGCGCGAGCGGTAATGCTCCTCGAGATCGTCCGTGGACATCTTGTAGGCGGCGGCGCGCTGTTCCTTCCATTCGCCGGTCCAGATCTTGGAGCCGCGCAGAACCGCGTCCGGATTGACGACGTTAACCCTGATCTGCGCCTCCGCCCCCTCCAGCGCGAGGCAGCGGGCCAGCCCGACGTGGACCAGGCCGGTGCGGGAGGCGGGCAGGTCCGGCAGCAGCAGCCAGGCCAGGGCGAACATCAGCGCGGGCCCGATGAGCCAGTTCAGCACCAGCGACGGCACCAGCAGCCGCCGGTCGCCGGTGACCCGGCCCAGCTCGCTGTAGCGGACCTTGGCCAGCACGGGGTACATCATCAGCAGCAGCCCGACGGCGATCGGCAGGCTGACCCGGCCGATCTCGACCGCGGACAGGGCGTCGTCGAGGCTAGGCAGGAGCCGGCCCAGGAGCAGCCCGGCGGCCATCGCGGCCAGGATCCACGCCGGCAGGAACCGGTCGAGGGTGGACAGCCGGCGCAGCACCGGGGCGTCGAGGTCGGTGCCGGGGGCGGGGGTCTCGGCGACGGTGTCGCTCATGGCTCCTACAGGACGTCGGGCAGGGTGGTGGTGTGGTCAGCAGGGACGGCGGCGCCCCCCGGCGTCGGCGGCCAGGGCGGCCAGGTCGCCGATTGAGCCGGCGAGAGCGTCCAGCGCGAGGGGATCCAGGCGGTAGTAGGTGAACCGGCCGCAGGGTTCCTGCTGGACCAGGCCGGCTTCGCGCAGGGCGCGCAGGTGGTTGCTGATGTTGGTCTGCCGGGCCCCGGTCAGCTCGACCAGGTGGCAGGTGCACAGCTGCTCGGCGGCCAGCAGCTGCACGATCCGGGCGCGCAGCGGGTCGGCGAGCAGGCGCAGCAGCACCACGTCCAGCTCCGGGACCTGCACCGTCGGGGCGGTCCCGCAGGCGGGGCTCTGGGCCGCGGCGCTCACCGGGACACCCGGGCGGCGTCGAGGTCGGCCGGCAGCGCGGCGACCACGTCCAGGTGCTGCTCCGACGCGATCGCATCACTTCTGGCTGACGTCACGGAATGATGATGCCTCACGGCAGGGGTGGGCGCACGGGCCGACAGGTGAACACCCCCCCGGACGAGCGCCGGGCGG
This sequence comes from Motilibacteraceae bacterium, assembly GCA_051953655.1. Classification (GTDB taxonomy): domain Bacteria; phylum Actinomycetota; class Actinomycetes; order Motilibacterales; family Motilibacteraceae; genus JBQCHF01. The sequence goes on along the minus strand of JBQCIO010000135.1, from coordinate 30,941 downwards.
CGACGACCGGGTTCAGCAGCAAGCCGGGTCGATGACCCGCACCAGCGCAGCCAGGGACTCCCGGCGAACGCGGTAGTACACGTTCATCCCGCGCCGCTCGCCCTCGACCAGCCCGGCCTTGCGCAGCTGGCCCAGGTGGTGGCTCACCGTCGCCTCGGTCAACCCGACCGCCGGGGCCATGTCGCAGGTGCACACCTCCCCGGAGGTGAGCAGCAGCGACATCAGCCGCAGCCGGGCCGGGTCGGCCAGCGCCTTCAAGCGCAGCGCCACCTCCACCGCGTCGTCCTCGCCCATCGGAGAGGCGGCGACCGGGGCGCAGCAGACCGGGGCGGTGGTGTCGATCAGGGGCAGGGCCTTCGGCATGCCCCCAGCCTCGCACCTTCTTGACATACGTCAAGTCGGGTGCGAGGTTGTCGGCGTCCGAATTTCGACGTTCATCGAATCAGCGGAGGTTCTCGTGTCCCGCGTCCAGCTCGCCCTCAACGTCGACGACCTCGAGCAGGCCGTCACCTTCTACAGCACGCTGTTCGGCGCGCAGCCGGCCAAGCGCAAGCCCGGCTACGCCAACTACGCCCTCACCGAGCCACCGCTCAAGCTGGTGCTCATCGAGAACCCGGGCCAGGGCGGCAGCATCAACCACCTCGGGGTCGAGGTGCAGTCCACCGAGCACGTCCACGCCGAGATCGCCCGGCTCACCGGCGCCGGCCTGATGGCCGAGGAGGAGATGGGCACCACCTGCTGCTACGCCACCCAGGACAAGGTGTGGCTGACCGCCCCGGGCGGAGAGCGCTGGGAGGTGTACACCGTGCTCGCCGACAGCGACACCTTCGGCTCCAGTCCGACGAGGCTCGCCGAGGACGCGCAGGCCCTCGACGGTCCGATGTGCTGCGGCGAGGGGGTGGATCACGAGCGGCAGGCAGGGGCCGTCGCCACCGCTGAGCAGCGCTGCTGCTGACTCGGCCGGGTGCGGGAAGGACCGCTCGGCGGCGAGGGGGGTCCGGGAACCAGGCCGAGCTCCCTCGACGATCCGGAGAGCTCGAGGCCGCTCCGGCAGGGGATCGAGCCGTCGGTGAGCCCGATGTCCGGGCCTGGGCGTCGCTGCTCACCGCCGGCGCCCGGAGGTTGAGCGGCCGCCTCAGCTCGGCAGCACCTGCGTTCCCACGACCCGCAGCAGATCGAGTGCGTCGGCATCGGCGGTGCCCGGTGCGGCCGTGTAGACGACGATGCGCAGGTCGGCCCCGGCGACGGTCAGCACGTCGCAGTCGAGGGTGACGAGGCCGATCTCCGGATGGGCGATCGTCGTGCGCTCGCTCACCTGGGCGTCGACCGCGTGGGCGTGCCACAAGGCCGCGAAGCGTCCGTCGGCGTGACACAGGTCCGCGACCAGCGCCTGCGGCACCCGGCAGGCGACGTGGGGCGGAGTCTCGCCGTCACCACCGACCCGGCCCGGTTCGAGTCGACGCTCAAGGGGCTCGCCTACCCGTCATCGAAAGTCCGCAGTCAACATGCTCACCAGCCAATACGCCAAGAACTTCCCGCAGATCCGCGTCAACGCCGTCGACCCCGGCTACACCGCCACCGACCTCAACGGCCGCCAGGGGTCCCAGAGCGTTCAGGAGGGTGCCGAGATCATCGTGTCGATGGCCACGATCGGAGCCGACGGACCCACCGGCGGCTTCTTCGACCGGCACGGCACCGTGCCCTGGTAGGCCGGCTGGGCCGCCTGCCCCTCCCAGTCGCACGCGGGACGGGGCGCCGCCGTCACGGTGCTGGCCCTGCCTCCTGCCCACCCGAAGCGACGCGGGGGACCTGGAGCGCGCTCCAGGTTCGGATCGAGAACCGTGGGCCGAGCCCGCTCGAGGAGCCAGTGACGGAGCCCCTGGCCGGAGGCGGGGTCGGGCCGCCGGCCAGGGGCTCCTGCTGGGGGTGGGTCACGGAGCCTTCACCAGCTGCCATCGCTGGTTCGGACCACGTCGTTGCCGACCAAGGGCGCGCAGGCTCCACCGGGAAGCGCGACGAGCGCGGTGAGGGTGGAGGGGAGCGTGCGGCCCATGATGCTCCTCGTCGAGTTCAGCGAGGGTGACGGAGTGGAGCCTACTTACTTACGGGCCAGTAAGTCCAGGGTTCGAGGCAAGTCAGGTGAGCGTCTTCCCGGCGTGGCGACCTCAGCGGTCACTTGCGCAACGCGGTCACGACGGAGTCGACGACCAGGCGAACGCCGGCGGCCATGTCGACGGCGTCGGGGTCGAGCAGCCACTGGCTCTGCAGCCCGTCCATGGCGGCGACAATGGCCTGCGCGCCCGCCTTGACCTTGGGGTCGGAGGGCTTCCGTGCGGTGGCGTCGGCTAGTGCACTGGCGACCATGCGGCGCAGGCCTTGGTAGCGGCCGGTGAAGAAGGCACGGGCAGGGTGGCTCTCGGTGACTGACTCGCCGAGCAGCACGGTGTAGGCCTGAACGATCCCGCGCCGCCGCTGGTTGAGCTGGGCCGTCGACACCAGGTGGTCCAGGAACGCGGAACCGCGCGGGGCATGCTGCCCCTCGAGCTCGGCGACGTCGGCGTCGTCCCGGTACTCCAGCACGGCCACCAGCAGCTGCTCCTTGGAGCCGAAGTGGTGCAGGACCCCGGCGTGGGTCATCCCGACGCGAGCCGCGATGTCCGCCAGCGACCCGTTGGCGTAGCCGTTCTCCCCGAAGACCGCCATGGCGGCCTGCAGGATCTCCGCCCGGCGTACACCGCTGCGCCGCGTCTGTCGCTGAGCCCGTCCGGCGCCCGATTCTGGCGGGGCTGGCCAACTTCCCTGAGCAGTCACATCTCCTCCGCCGCGAGCATACGTGAAAAGGGGTTTTTGTCGGCGGCACGACCCGCGGGCAGGCGCATCGACCGGGACGGTGCATCGCCGGCGTTCCTCGCCGCAGGTCCGGCGGCCTCCTTCAGCAAGCCCGTGGTGGGCAGCTGCGCCGCGAGTCTCCGCGCGGGCGGCCGGTGGCGTCGCCCTTCTTCGGCGCGCAAGAACTCCTCCTCGAAACTCCTCCTCGAAACCACTTACGTACCTGTAAGTAAGTGTGGCACAGTGTCGGCCACCCGAGCCCGAGGAGACCGAGGATGCTGTTGCCGTCACTGGCGAACCTGCCCGCTGACTTCCTGTGGGGCGCTGCCACGTCGGCGTACCAGATCGAGGGTGCCTCGCGAGAGGGGCGACGTTCGGCCAGCGTGTGGGACACCTTCGCGCACACCCCCGGGAGCACTCGTCACGGTGACACCGGTGACGTCGCCTGCGACCACTGGCACCGCTGGCCGGAGGACCTCGACCTGGCTGCCGAGCTGGGGCTGGGCGCCTACCGGTTCTCCCTGGCCTGGTCGCGCCTCCAGCCCTCCGGCAGGGGAGCACTGGACCCGGAGGCGCTGCGGACGTACAGCGAGATGCTCGAGGGCATGCGCAGCCGAGGCCTGCGCCCGTTCCTCACGCTGTACCACTGGGACCTCCCGCAGGCCCTGGAGGACGAGGGCGGCTGGACGAGCCGTTCGACCGCGCACGCCTTCGCCGACTACGTCGGCCAGGTGGCCCAGGCGCTGGGGGACCTCGTCGCGGACTGGATCACGGTCAACGAGCCCTGGTGCGCGGCGATCCTCGGGTACGGCCTGGGCGCCCACGCGCCTGGCCGCCGGGACCCCCGGGCCGCCGTCAGCGCCGCCCACCACCTCAACCTCGCGCACGGCCTGGCCGTCCGCGAGATCCGCCGGAGGCGGCCCGGGGCCCGGATCGGGGCGTCGCACCTGATCGCCGACCTCGTGCCGGCGGACCCCGAGTCCGACCGCGCGGCGGTCGCCCGGCTGGACGCGGTGAACCACCAGCTGTTCCTGACGCCGCTCTTCGACGGGTCCTACGGCCCCGACGTCCACGAGCTGCTCGACCGGTTCGGCCTGGCTGCGGCTGTCCAGGACGGCGACCTGGAGCTGATCTCCGCGCCGCTGGACTTCCTCGGCGTCAACCACTACCAGCAGGTGGTGGTCCGGGACGGTGACGACGGGCTGGCCTCCGTCCACGAGGAGCCGGCCGGGACGGGCCGCACCTCGTTCGGCTGGTCGATCTCGCCCGACGCGCTCACCTCGGTCCTCCGCGGTGTGCACGAGCGCTACACCCGGCTGCCGATCTACGTCACCGAGAACGGGGCGAGCTTCAACGACTACGTCACCCCCGACGGCCAGGTGCACGACCTGGAGCGGGTCGACTACATCACCCGTTACGCGAAGGCGCTCGACGACGCCGCCGCGGCGGGAGTCCCCGTCGCCGGCTACTTCGTGTGGTCCCTCCTCGACAACTTCGAGTGGGCCGAGGGCTACGACAAGCGCTTCGGCCTGATCTGGGTGGACTTCGGCGACCAGCGCCGGATCCCCAAGGACTCGTTCGCCCGGTACCAGCAGATCATCGCCGGGCACCGTGGGAGCAGGTCGCCGCAGCCGGCGGTCGCAGCACACGTCTGACCCGTCGGCCCCACCCGACGTCCGCTCCAAGCTCCAGGCATCCCCCCGATCGACACCCTCCCGTTCAGCCCTACCCTCACCCCCACCCAGATAAGGCAGGAAGTTCGATGAAGAAGATGGTCGCCGCGGCCGCCCTTCCCGCGCTGCTCAGCGCCGTGCTCGCCGGCTGCTCCAGCGGCAGTATGAGCTCCAGCGGCAGTACGAGCGCCAGCGGCAGTACGAGCGCGGGCACCGCCAGCGCTGCCCCCGTGACGATCACGTTCCAGAACCAGTTCTCCGACAGCGAGTCGGCCGAGATCACCAAGCTCGTCGACGAGTACCAGCAGTCGCACCCCGGCGTGACCGTCAAGCTGGTCCGGGACAACGACAGCTCCTACTACGACAAGCTCGTCACCCAGATCACCGCCGGCAAGGGCCCGGACATCGTCCGCCTGGAGCCCCCGAAGGTCTCGCAGTACGCCGCCAGCGGGTTCCTGGCGCCGGTGGACTCGGCGCTGGACAACAAGGACGCCTACTTCGCGAACACCCTCGACGCCGCCATGCGCGACGGCCACGTCTACGGCATGCCGCAGGACGTGTCGACCCTGGCGCTCTTCTACCGCAAGGACATGTTCGCCGACGCCGGCATCACGCAGCCTCCCGCCACCTGGGACGAGCTGAAGACCGACGCGAAGAAGCTGACGGGGAACGGCAAGTACGGCATCGGGCTGTTCGGCGGCTGGGGTGCCTACGAGTTCTACCCGTGGGTCTGGCAGTCGGGTGCGACGATTCTCGACGACCAGGGCACCAAGGCCACCTTCGACTCTCCCGAGGGCATCAGCGCCGCCCAGCTGTGGGTCGACCTGCAGAAGGACTCGATGCCCCCCGGCATGGCGTCGGCGACCGAGGACGACGTGCGCGGCCCCTTCACCAACGGCACCCTGGCGATGTTCACCTCCGGGCCGTACATGACCTCCATCCTCAAGGGGGCCGGCCTGACCGACCAGCAGTACGGCGTGGCGCCCCTGCCGGCGGGCAAGACCAGCGCCTCGGTGCTCGGCGGCATGGACCTCGCCGTGCTGAAGAACAGCACCCACCAGCAGGCCGCCCTCGACTTCCTCAAGTGGTTCGGCTCGGACGAGATCCAGACGAAGTGGGCCAGCGACCTCAGCTTCGTCCCGGCCAAGAAGTCGCTGTACGACTCCCCGGCCTTCTCCGCCGACCCCAACGTCGTGACCTTCGGCAAGATCATCGAGTCGTCGCTGTCCCGGCCGACCGTCGCCCGCGCCGCCGACGTGGACTCCGCCCTGGGCGACGCGCTCGCCGCCGCCCTGTCGGGCAAGGCGTCGCCCGCCGACGCCATGAAGGCGTCCGCCGAGAAGGCTGACAAGGCCCTGAATGGCTAGCACGTCCCTCACCGGGGTCGGCGTCCGCAACCGCGGACGCCGGCCTCGGCGTGAACGCCTCGTCCCGGCCCTGATGCTCACGCCGATCGTGGTCGCCACGACCGTCGTCATCGGGTTCCCGGTCGTCTTCGTCGTCGTCGAGAGCCTCTTCGACGTCAACCCCAGCCGGCACGCCGGCTGGCTGTTCGCGGGGTTCGGCAACTACCTCAAGATCGGCTCGGACTCCGAGCTCAGCCCGGTCCTGCTCAACAGCGTCGTCTGGACCTTCGTGTCGGTCCTGGCGCAGTTCGTCCTGGCGTTCCTGGCCGCGCTGCTCGTGCGCGAGGCGCTCCAGGGCAGGGCCTGGGCGTGGCTGCGGGCGGCCTACATCCTTCCCTGGGCCACGCCCGTCGTGGTGGGGGCCCTGTCCTGGAAGTCGCTGTACCAACCGCAGTTCGGCCTGCTCAACGACGTCCTGGACCGGGTCGGTCTCGAGGGGCTCAAGCACGCCTGGCTCAGCGATCCGAGCACCGCCCTGTGGTCGGTGATCGTGACGAACGTGTGGCGCGGCTTCCCGTTCATCATGGTCATGCTCCTGAGCGGCATGGCGGCCATCCCCCAGGAGGTCTACGAGGCGGCCGAGGTCGACGGCGCGGGCCTCCGGCACCGGGTCTTCGGGATCACTCTGCCGCTGCTGCGCCCGGTCATCCTGCTGAGCACCCTCATGTCCCTCATCTGGACGTTCAACAACTTCGCCCTCATCTACGTGATGACCCAGGGCGGCCCGGACGGCGCGAGCGACATCCTCACCACGTTCGTCTACAAGGACGCCTTCAAGCGGTTCGACTTCGGCTACGCCTCGGCGCTGTCCGTCTTCCTGTTCGTGATCGTGGCCTCCGGATCCCTGCTGTACGTCCGAGCCCTCGGAAAGGACGCCATCAAGTGACCGCCACCCTCCCGGCGTCCACGGCTGCGGAGACGCGTCACCTGCCCGAGGCGGGATCGCGGACCCGGGCCTCGAGGCCGGCCCGACGGCCCCGCGTCGGCCGGCTCCTGGCCCGCGTCCTGGCCGTCGTCATCGGCGTGTTCGCCCTCGTCCCGGTCCTGTGGACCGTGCTCTCCTCGTTCAAGAACGGCAAGGAGATCTTCGCGTCCCCGCCGACGGTCGTCCCGGCGCACCCGACGCTGCACAGCTACGGCTACGTGCTGAGCCGCGGTGCCTTCCCCTCCTGGTTCGTCAACTCGGTGGTCGTGTCCAGCCTCACCGTCGCCGTGGGCCTGCTCATCGGCGTCCTGGGCGGATTCGCGCTCTCCCGGTTCGACATCCGCGGCAAGCGCGTGATCCTCGTCGTGCTGCTGATGACGCAGATGTTCCCGAGCGTCCTGCTGATCATCCCGCTGTTCTGGCTTGTCTCGCACACGGGCCTGTACGACACCCTCGCGTCCCTCGTCCTCGCCGGGGTCTCCTACTCGGCCCCGCTGAGCGTCTGGCTGATGAAGACGGCCTTCGACGAGGTGCCGCGGGAGTTCGACGAGGCGGCCCGGCTCGATGGTGCGGGCTGGTTCCGGGCGCTGTTCAGCATCCTCCTGCCGGCGGCCCGGCCCGGCGTCGTCGCCACGGGCATCTTCCTGTTCATCGGCGCCTGGGAGGAGTTCGTCTTCGCCCTCACCTTCACCAGCTCCGACAACCGCCGGACCCTGCCCGTCGGGCTGTCCCAGCTCAGCAGCGCCTACGAGGTCCACTGGAACGACGTGGCCGCCATGAGCGTCCTGGTGCTCGTCCCGTCCCTGCTCCTCTTCCTCTTCATCCAGCGCTGGCTCCTGGGCGGGGCGCTCGCGGGAGGGGTCAAGGGATGAGCCTCCTGTTCCCCGAGCACGAGCTGCCGATCAGCGGCGAGGTGCAGTTCTGGCGCATGGATCCCGCACGCTGGCCGGCGATCCTGCGGTCGGTGCGCGAGCTCGGCATCACGACTGTCGCCACGTACCTGTCGTGGCGGCGGCACGAGCCCGTCGAGGGGACCCTCGACCTGCGCGGGGGGCACGGGCCGGAGCTCGACGTGCACCGCTTCCTGCAGCTCTGCCACGACAACGACCTGCGGGTCATCCTCAAGCCGGGCCCCTGGATCTGCGCGGAGGAGACCAACGGCGGCCTGCCCGACTGGCTCGTCGCCGACGAGTCCCTGCTCGCCCGGGACTGGCGCGGCGAGCCGGTGAGCGGCTACAACCCGCCGTTCAAGCACCCGATGCCCAGCTACGCGAGCAGCCGCTACCGCGCCCTCGTCCGGACCTATCTCGAGCGGGTCTGGGAGGACCTGGCCGGCTTCACCGGTGAGGACGGACCGGTCGTGGGCACCCAGTACGACAACGAGCCCAGCCTGGGCTTCCAGGACACCATGTACGGCTTCGACTACCACCCCGAGGCCGTGCGCACGTGGCACGAGGCCCTCGGGGCGACCCCGGAGCCCCCGAGACCGCGCTACGACGGACCCGTCGGGCCGACCGACCTCGAGCGGTCCTGGCAGCACTGGCAGCGCGACTACATCGGCGACTACCTGCGGTGGATCGCCGACCTGACCCGGCGGTGCGCGCCGGCGGTCGCCGGGTCGGTGAACCTCAACACGCACCCGGTGCGCGGGTGGCCGCAGGACGGACCCACCCTGACCACGGTGCTCGAGGGTGCCGTCGTCGGCGAGGACCACTACTTCGTCCCGCCGCTCGACGAGGCGGACATCGCCGGGATGGCGATCGCGGTCGCCCAGGCCCGGCTCAGCGACAGCCCTCTGGTGTGGAGCCCGGAGATCCAGGCCGGGATCTGGCGGTCGCCGGGCGAGGTGGTCGATTACCCCGACCCCCAGCAGCACGAGATCGTCGCCTGGTGGGCGCTGGCCCTGGCCCTCGGCTACCAGGGCTTCAACCTCTACATGCTCGCCGACCGCGACAACTGGGAGTTCGCCCCCGTGGACTCCGACGGCGCCATCACCCCGCTGGGGCGCGCGCTGGCCGAGCTGTTGCAGGAGCTGCGCGCGGTCCCGGGCCTGTCCGGGTTCCGGCCGCTGACCGACGCGGTCGTCTGCTGGACGGACGAGGCCCGCGAGCACGCGTACCGGGTCCGAGGGACGCAAGCGCACCCCGACACACCCTGGGACCTGCCCCACGCGCGACGGGCCTACGAGGAAGCCGTCGCGGCTGTCGAGCAGGCTGTCCGTCGCGGCTACCAGGTCGATCTGGGCCCCCGGTCCTGGACGACGGAGCAGCCCGCCGTCATCTCCGATCCAGGCACCCTGGCCCGCGTCCACACACATCCGGACGGGCGTCGGCTCCTCTTCCTGGTGCGCTGGAGCCCGGGGACCCTGGAGACTCCGGCAACGGTGCGGCTCGACGGCGCCACGGCGCTCCAGCGGCTGGGTCTCCGGCCAGCTGTGATCCCCATCGATCGAGGATCGGCGACGGTGCTCCCAGACGGGTCGGTTCTGCAGGTCTTCCGCATCACCTCGTGATGCGAGGGGCTCTATGACCACAGGGCACCGGTCGAGCGTCCCGCCGCCGACGTCGCTGCCGCCTAGCGGTGCTGCGCCCCAGCCGCGCTCGACCTCCAGCAAGGGGGGTGCTCGCTCGGCCGGGCCTGAGGGGTCGTGGGGGCCGGAGGCTCGACCGACGCGGGTGCCCCGCCAGCTCACGGCCGGTCGGCGACCGACCATCACTGACGTCGCCGAGGCCGCCCAGGTCTCCAAAGCGACCGTGTCGCGCGTGCTCAACCACAGGCCCGACGTCGACCCGGGCACCGTCGCCGTCGTCCTCGACGTCACCGAGCGGCTGGGCTACGTGCCGAGCTCGCACGCGGTCGGTCTGGCCCGCGGCCGTGCCCAGAGCCTCGGGCTGCTCGTCCCGTCGTTCACCGCGCCGTGGATGCTCGAGGTCCTGCGCGGGGTCACCGAGGCCATCGAGGGCACTGCCTACAGCCTCACCCTCTACACCACCGGAGGCGGGGAGCAGAATTCCCTCGACGCGCTGCAGGCGCGCATCCGCAGCCAGAGCCTCACCGGCCTGTTGGTGATGCAGCCGCCTCAGGAGGCCAGCGACCTGCAGCGGCTCATCGGCATCGGCGTACCGATCGTGGCGATCGACGCCCGGGGCCCCCACCCCGGTCTGGCCTCGGTGGCCAGCGATGACGAGGCGGGGATCAGGTCCGCGGTCGAGCACCTGCTCGCCCTGGGGCGCCGCCGGTTGGCGGTGATCGCGGGACCGACCACGATCCCGTGCTACCGGGACCGCCTACGGCACTTCCGGGAGGCGCTGCGCAGCGCCGACGTGCGCGAGGTGCGCCGCGGACAGCTCGTCGCTCTGGACGACTCGTTCCCGGCGGGTGCCGCGGCGGCCACCGAATTGCTCAGTCGCTCCTGGCGCCCGGACGCGGTCGTGGTGGGCAACGACGTGATGGCGCTGGCCGCCCTCCAGGTCTTCCAGCAGCGTGGCGTCCGCGTGCCCGACGACGTCGCGGTGGTCGGCTTCGACGACATCTCGGTTGCCCGCTACGCCGACCCGCCGCTGAGCACCGTCTACAACCCCCTGCACGAGATGGGCGCCACAGCGGTCAGCCTGCTGCTGCAGGACACGCACGGCGAGGACCTCCCAGACTCGCCGGTGCTCGTGCCCACGCGACTGGTGGTACGCCGCTCCAGTGATCCAGCCGCGACCGCCCCGGAAGAGGACCTCGCTCACTGGCACGCATGAGCCTCGACCCGGGCCCCGGTGGAGGCTCACGAACCTGGAAGATTGCGAGGAAGATCAACGGAGGATCCGGGGGACACCCGGGCGCGCCTGTCGCAGGCGCCCACCACCGACAGACGAGCGGGCCCCTCGGCGCCGTCCGGGGTCCGACCGTCCTCCGTCTGGACGAAGGGTTCGGCACGACAGGAGCGAGGCCCTCCCGGAACCGTAGATCGCGCGCAGACCCGTGAGAGTGCGGTGTCATCGGCGGCGCACATCGAGCCAGCGGCAGGGGGTCGAGACGGGGCTTCGTCACGATCGGTGCCAGCAGGAGCACGGTCAGCACCGTCAGCGCCGCGTCCTGGTCCTGGTCCTGCTGAGAGGTGACGTGGACGAACTGCGCCGTCTCGGTGTCGTACGGATAGGTCCACGGCGGCCTGTGCCGACTGAGACGGAGGCCCCTCTTGTGCGAGGCCCCGGTGGTGCGCACGCTCAAGGGCGACGGAGCACAGCTTGGTGGAGGCAGAAATGGCTGATCGCACTGTGGCCGTGTTCAGCACCACGATCGACCGGAACCCGGATGTGGTCTTCGACTACCTGGCCGACGTGAGCAGGCATTCCGAGTGGTCGCCAAAGCCCTTCAGGGTGGAGGGCGTGACCGGGCCGGTGCGGGCCGGCGACACGTTCGTGTCGGTGGGCAGCATCCCGGGAGACAAGAACCACCGGAATGCGGTCACGGTGACCGAGTGCTCGCCGCCGAGACGCCTGGTCCTGACCTCGACCGAGGAGAGCGAGCACTTCGTCAACACCTTCGAGCTCGAGGCCCTCGGCCCCGGTACCCGGCTGACGCGCATCGTCGACGCCCCACGACCGAAGTTTCCGCTGTCGGTCGTCTTCCCGCTGGTCATGGCGGTGGTCATACGTCCGGATGTCGACAAGGGGCTGCGCACCCTCAAAGGGATGCTCGAACGGACCTGAGCAAGCGCGGCGCTTCCGGTCGGCTCGAGCTGCGACGCCTACGGAGCCAACCCATAGATAGCTCAGGGTTGCAGAAGATAGCGCAAGGAGCTCTCAGACCGGGTTGAGACCATCCAGGGACACCGGCGCGCGACTTCGGCAACGGCTGACTGGTGGCCGTCGTGTGCTGCGTAGGCGTGATCCCAGGCCGAGCGCTCTCCAGAAGCCAGCACCCGCGGGACAGGCGGCGAGAACCGGTGCGCCTTCCCGTCAAGACCGCGCGGCCACGCCCTGTCGGGCATGCAGCGGTACATCCGGCGCAGGTGCGATGCCTTGCCGTACGGGTGCCTCAGTACGACGCGGCCGCGGTGCCCCCGCGGGCACCGAGGGGCGGCGGGGTCGCGCTTGGGCGGCCGCCCTCGCCGCCGCGTCGCGTCCGCCACCAACCAGGTCGGATGATCATGGTCGGCAGTTGAGGACCAGGTCACCTCTATGCGACGGACAGCAGCGACTGTGGTTGTGACAAGGAGTGTCACTTCGCCGCGGTCAGCTTTCCCTCCCGCTTGCGGTCGCAGCACGAGGAGGGAGCCCGGAAGATCCGCTGGTGTGAAAGGCGATGCAGACCCGCGGACCGCCCCCCGCGTCAATCCGCTGGGGCGCTACGGCCACACGGCGGCCACACAGCGCCCCTTACGGGGCTCGAAGGCGTCCACATAGCGAGAAGGGCGTTCCGCGGTCTCGCGAAACGCCCTGCTCAGTACGGGTGCGCCGCCAGGGACTCGAACCCCGAACCCGCGGATTAAGAGAGGGATGAAGCCTGTGTCAGGGGATGATGCCCTGTCCGGCTAGTGCCGTTCCTGCAGGTCACGTCCATGATCTCGTTCCGGCTGGTCCGGCCGGTGCTGACGCGTTCGGGGCCGTTCGGCCCCACATCGGCCCCACACCGGCGCGTGGGCGCATGCCTCGGCTCTCAGTCGCGCCATCAAGATCGCTTGGCCGTCCCCCACTCCGCGTGGATGGGCAAGAGATCTGAGGCGTTCCTCCTGTTCGCTCATGCCCCCGATTGCGTACGCAATGGCGCCGCACGGGCCGATGTAGGGGTGATCCCCGCCTCGACTTCTATCCGTGCCAGGGAGGGTTCCGAGGAACGAGACTGGCTCATGGTTCGTCGGTCGACCAGGCGCCAGCCAGTCAGAACTCCTCCTCCCACATCATCGCTCTCTTCCCGGCGATCAAGTGGCTTCAAGTCGTAGGCCGCAAACGGAGGTCGGCACGCCACAGAAGGGCGCAATCGTTATCGGCGGGGCCGCAGCCTGTGAACTCCACCTATGGGGTTGACGGTCAGCGACGGGACTGTCACTCTCTGAGGCGCATCACATGCCGCCTCGGGGGAGCGACTGTGAACGGCAACCCCCGAGGCCTACTCGAGGGGTGGAGCAGTGGGATTTGCTCAGCGAGCGGTGGTCTTGAGTGCGGCGGCACTAGCCGCCCTGGTCACACCGGCGGCGACTGGCGCCGCACTTGCCAACGTCAATGAGATCCAGTGCAGTTCGAGCGGATTCACTGGAGTTATTCGTTTGTCGTACACGCCGGGGCCCTTCGGCACCTTGGCGCAGGCCAAGGTCACGGACGTCTACTACAAGCTCTTTCCCGGCGACTCGAGCAGTGACCAAAACAACGTCGGATATGCAGACAATGGTGTTCTGCCTGCTCGAACGGCCTACACCGCCTACGGCATCCGGGATAACGCCTTTCACGTTCTCAGCACGACCGACTACACGCGAGGTAGCGGCACGGTGACCATGAACGTGACCTTCGATAGGTTCGGGACCGACCCGAACTGCACCGCATCGAAGTACTTCTGATTACATGATGGACAGCAGGGTCGGGTGGCGTTCGCGCGTCACCCGACCCGCATCACTTCTAGTCACGGTAGCCCTTACGGCCGCCCTAGCCGCCTGCTCAAGAGACGGGGGTGACTCTAGCCGGCAGGAAAGCGAGCCGCAGCGCCCTTCCGGTCATCTAGTCCTCGTTGCGGCCGATGCTAAGGGGGCGATAGTGGAGGACGCCGGCAAGAGAATCTTGGCCGGCTACTCCAAGGGCTCGGCGAGGCCCGATTGGTCTCTGTCGGAGGAGACTGATCGCCTGTTCGCCGTGTGTATGACGCAGTGCCCGGATGCTGGAGTCGTCCCAGCGATTGAAGATCTCGACGGCGTGTTGAAGGGGACTAGCCGCATTACCTGGGTCCGCAAGGGTGTTGTCTCAGCGGGGCCGCAGGCTACTAAGTACCGTGGCAGTCTTCAATTGCTCGAGACCAGCTCGCCGGAGCGGTATGTTTTGGCGGAGCACGTTCCCGGGAGCAACACGACCGAGATTGTGCAGGTGGGCCCCGCTGGGCGCAGTTCCCTGGACGTGCCAGGCAGGGCCGTGGACCTTATCACTAGTCCTGATGGCTCTCATGCCTTAGCGAGGACTGGTCCTACGCGTGAGGATCCAGGGTCCTTGGTGTGGCTGCGGCCGCACTTGGCGATAGTGAGGGGCAAGCAGGCCTCTGATCTCGCGGCCATCTGTGTCGCGAACGATGGTTCAGGCCTACTTCTCAGATCCGAGGAGATCGACTCCTTTTCCTATGGCGCAAATCCTGTCAGCGCTGAGTCGACCTTGTTCAGGCGGGAGCAGGCTGTCAATCAATGTCTCCTCAGCGGTCAACTCCTGGTGTTGGGAAGCACAACCTCTGACGGCGGCAAGATTGGCGGTAAGTTCGAGATCGAGTACAGAGGGCAGGTTGCATCAAAGTTCGATCTCCCGGGCCTCTCCACGCTGAGCGAGTCGTCAGATGGTGAGCTTGGCTGCGCTTCTAGCGACAATGGGGGTGGAGCCTGCTGGAACGGCTGTGGGCAGATCGTGCTTCGCCTAGAGGCGGGAGACGGGTTGCGAGCAGTTCGTGGAGACCTCGTTGTCTTCCTCGGTTCAACCGGTGTTCCCGCCTGGGAGCGGGTCTCGTCGCCTTCGCCTGCCTGTACCGGTTAGTGCGAAGCGAGAGCGGCGAGGGCTGTGACTGCAACAATGGAGGGGACGGCAGAACCCCTGTGAATCAAGAGATGGGCGAGACCAATCGCCTGTTGACACTCGAAAACGCTGGACGCCAGTACTGCAACGAGTCAGGCGTAGTGACGGCCCTACTCGATGTCTCATTGTCCGTGCAGACACGTGACCTGGTCGTGGTGCTCGGAGAGTCGGGGTCGGGCAAGAGCACCTTGCTGGCGCTGGCTGGTGGTTTGGACGAGCCGACCTCTGGCAGCGTGCGGGTGGAGGGGCGGGAGCTGGGCGGGCTGGGCTACGACGAGCTGGCGGCGTTGCGTCGGCGCCACGTGGGCTACGTCTTCCAGGACTTCAACCTGGTGCCCGGCCTGACGGCGTTGGAGAACGTCGCGCTGCCGCTGGAGCTGGACGGGGAGCCGCTGGCCTCGTGCCGTCGTCAGGCTCGGGAGGAGCTGGCCAAGGTCGGGCTGGCCGGCTTGGAGGACCGTTTCCCGGCGCAGCTGTCCGGGGGGCAGCAGCAGCGCACGGCGATCGCGCGGGCGTTGGTGGGCCAACGGCGACTGCTGCTGGCCGACGAGCCGACGGGAGCGTTGGACAGCCGGAACGCGGCGCAGGTGGTGCAGCTGCTGCGTCAACGGTGCGACGAGGGAGTCGCCTGCGTGCTGGCTACACACAACGAGCGGCACGCGGAGGTGGCCGACCGGGTGCTCCGGTTGCAGGACGGGGTTGTGGTCGCTGATGAGCGCCACCAGCGGACCAGGTCCCCGCTTCCCGTGACGCCGGCGTGAGCACTCGGTTTCGGGCGGTTCTGCGCCTCGCCCTGCGGGACATGGGTCGTCACCGGGGCCGCACGCTGCTGGTGGTGCTGCTGGTCGGGTTGCCCGTGGCGGTGGTGACGACGATGGGCGGGTTCCTGGCGACGACCGCGCTGAGTGCGCCGGCGCAGGCGCGGGTGACGGTGGGGCGCGCGGACTACGTGGTCGAGTCCAAGCAGGTGCTGGCTCCGGAGTCGCTGGGTCTGCCGTCGTCGGTGTCGACGGTGCAGGAGGAGGTGTCCGGCACGAGCACGCCGGACGGCGAGGGCCGCCTGGCGGGGGTGTCGCTGCGGACGCTCGAGGTGGGTGCTCCGCTGGTCCAGGGCGTTCTTCGTTTGGACAGCGGACGCGCGCCTGGGCCGGGGGAAGTGGCGGTGAGCGGGCAGCTGGCCGCCGACTTGGGCGCGCATGCCGGTGCCCTGGTGCACCTCGGCCCGCCCGCATCGGGTCTGGATCTGCGGGTGAGCGGGCTGGTCACGCAGGCCGCGGACACCCGGGCCCGGGTGGCGCTGGTGTCGGGCATCGATCCGTCGTGGTCGCTGGACGCGCCGGTGCTGCACCGCCTCTATGTGGCCGGTCCGGGGCCGGCGCAGCTGCCGCCGGGTGCGTCGGTCACGTCACGGGCCTCGCTGACCGGCAGCGCCCCGGTGGCCGGGGACGTGGTGGGTGCCGGGATCGTCGGCGGGATCGTGGCGCTGGTGACCGTGCTGCTGGTGTCCTCGGCTTTCCTGGTCGGTGCCAAGCGGCAGGAGCACGAGATGGCGCTGCTGGCCGCCTGCGGCGGGGCCAGGCGGCGCGATCTGGCCGGGGTGGTCCTGGCCGGCGGGGTGATGCAAGGCGCTGCCGGAGCCGCCCTGGGGGTACTGCTGGGGGCGGGTGGCGCGGTGGCCCTGCTGCCGCTGGCCCGGCGCGCCACCAGCCATCTGATCGAAGGTCCGGTGCTGCCGGCGCGGCTGTTCGCCGCGGTGTGGCTGCTCGGCTTGCTCGCGGCGGCCGGCGCCGCCCTGGTGCCCGCCCGCAGCGTGATGCGGGTGCCGCCCCTGGCCGCGATGCGGGCGGTGGCGCACCCGGCTCCTCCGCGGGCGCCGGACCGTCGCATGCTCGCCGCGGCCGGTGCCGGGCTGGTGCTGCTGGCCGTAGCGGTAGCCACCGCCGGCCGCGTCGCCGAGCTGTCGGCCGGGGTGGGCACGGTGCTGCTCCTGGTCGCGTTGGCTGCCAGCGGGCCGGCGGTGCTGTCCCGGCTGGACCGGGCGAGCGGCCGCGCGCCGTTGCCGTTGCGGCTGGCGCTGCGTGACCTGGCCCGGCACCCGGCCCGCAGCGGGCCGGCCTTGGGAGCGACCGCGGTCGCTCTGGCGGTGGCGGTGGTGATGGGCTGCTACTGGTCCACGGACATGACCGCGCAGCGGCTCACCTACCAGCCGCAGCTGCGCGTCGGTCACGTCTTGGTGCGCGACGACAGCGTGTCCGGCACGCCGGTTTCCGAGCAGGTCGCGGCCCGGGTGCGCGCCGCGCTTCCGGTTCGCGCCGACGCCCCGCTGCTGCAGCTCGGCACCGACGATGCTCCCGTCTCGGTCGGGCCGAGCGTGGGAGGCAGTGGCGGGGAGGTCATGGTCGGCGGACCGGTGCTGCTTGACCTCGTCACCGGCGGCGCCGGCCGTGCAGCCTTCGACGGGGGCGCGGTGGTCACCACCGACCGGCACCTGGTCCGCGACGGCAGGAGTGTGCTCACCGTCTTCGAGCAGGGCCGGGACCGGCGGCTGCAGGAGCTGCCGGCGGTCGTCGTCGACGTCCCCACCAGCGGAACCGCCGAGCCGCGCACCGTCGTGTCCCGCGCCGTGGCCGAAGGCCTCGGCCTGCCCACCCATCAGCAGGGCTGGCTGTTCGAGCTGGAGAGGGCGCCCAGCAGGGCCGAACGCTCAGCGGCAGAACAGGCGCTGGCCAGCGCGGCCACCGGGGACCTGAGGCTGGTCGTCGAGACCGGCTATCAGCCCTACGCCAGCCGGTACCTGCTCGCCCTGCTCGGCGCCGCGCTGCTGCTGAGCATCGGAGTCATCGCGATCTCCCTCGCCCTGGCCGCGCAGGAGGTCCGCAGCGACCTCGCGACGCTGGCCGCGGTCGGTGCCCCCTCCCGCCTGCAGCAGCGGTTCGGCACGGTGCAGGCCCTCGTGCTGGCCGCCTTCGCCGCAGCCGCGGCAGCGCTGGCCGGAGTGCCGGTCGGCCTGGTGCTGGCCCGCACCCGCCTGCACACAAGCACGCTCGACGTGCCCTGGACCGACCTGACCGCAGCGACCCTCCTGCTGCTGGCGCTGGCCGGCCTCGTCGGCAGGGCAGTGACGTCCAGAGCCGTGGTCGTGGCTCGCCGGAGCCGGTGAACGGTCTTGCCCCCGGGCTGACCCCAACGGCGAGGGAAGGCGGAGTGGAGTCCTACGAGTTGTCGGCGGACCAGAGGTGGGAGAAGTCCGCTGGTGCGCCCGGACGGGACGAGCCAGCGGACTGCCGACTGCGCGAATCCGCTGGTGCGTCATGGCCCCACATCGGCCCCACAACGCCCCTTACAGGGCCCGAACGCATCCACATAGCGAGAAGGGCGTCTCGCGATTTCGCGAAACGCCCTGCTCAGAGCTCCGTGCGCCGCCAGGGACTCGAACCCCGAACCCGCGGATTAAGAGTCCGCTGCTCTGCCAGTTGAGCTAGCGGCGCGTGGTGCGGGGGAGACATTAGCAGCGGGTCGCGCCCTCCGCGAAATCGTCCTCCGGGCGGGGTGCGGCGGCCCGGGCGGCCCAGCCGGCGCGGCGGGTGGCGAGCTCGCGGACCCAGGCGCCGGGCTCCTCCTCGCGGACCAGCAGTTCGGCGCTGCAGGGTGCGGCGGGCAGCACCAGGTCGACCAGCAGGCTGAGCGGCACGTGATGGCGCAGCAGCGTCATGACGACGTCGCCGGGCAGCGGCGCGCCCGGCACCGGACGGGACGGCTCGCACGCCGGCAGGTCGCGGGCCGAGGGGAGCGGGGCCGTCGTGGTGCTCATGGACAAGGGGTCGGCAGCGCGCGAGGAGGCGTTGCTCGCCCGTCCGGGTGGGCCGGTCGACCTAGATCACCGCCGTGACTCCCGCGACGCCGGTGCCGGCGACGACGAGAGCGCGCTCCGGGCGGGCGAGTCCGCGGGCCGAAGACGGGGAAGAGCACAGACGGTGCGAGCCCCGGACGGGCGGCTCGTGGGAGGGAGTCGGGTGGACGGGCTGGCCGTCGTCGTCGTGCTTCTGGTCGGGGTGGCGGTGCTCAGCCCGCTCGCCGACCGCATCGGCCTGCCTGCGCCGGTGGTCATCACCGCCTGGGGGCTCGTGCTGGCCGCCATCCCGGGGGTGCCGCACCTGAACCTGCCCCCGGAGCTGGTGCTGCCGGTGCTGCTGCCGCCCCTGCTCTACGCCGCGGCCACGCGGTCCTCCACGGCCGACCTGCGGCGCAACATCGCCCCGCTCCTCCTGCTCGCCGTGGGCCTGGTGCTCTTCACCTCGGCGGCGGTCGCCTTCACCGCCACGCGCATCTCCCCGGGCCTGCCACTGGCCTCGGCGGTGGTGCTGGGCGCGATCGTGAGCCCGCCGGACCCGGTGGCAGCCACCTCCGTGGCCCCGAAAGTGGGGCTGCCGCGCCGGCTGGTCACGGTGCTCGAGGGCGAGGGGATGCTCAACGACTCCACCGCCCTGGTCCTGTTCGGGATCGCGCTGTCGGCGGCCACCGGCTCCCACCTCAGCGTGGGAGAAGGGGTGGTCCGGCTGCTGCTGTCCACCGTGGGGGCGACGCTCTGGGGGCTCGCGGTGGGCTGGGGGACCCGCCGGTTCCTGCACCGGCTGGAGGACCCGCGGGCCGAGGTGACCGCCACGTTCCTGGTGCCCTACCTGGCCTACCTGCCGCTGGACGCCCTCCACGGCAGCGGCGTGGTCGCCGTCGTCGTCGCGGGCCTCTACCTCGGGCAGTTCGGCACCGCCGCACTGTCCTCGGCGGGCCGGCTGGAGGGCGTCGCGGTGTGGAACGCGCTGGACTACGCCCTCAGCGGCTTCGCGTTCGCCCTGGTCGGGTTCGAGGCGGCCAGCGTGCTCACCGACTCCGACCTGCCCGCGCACGGCATCGAGACCGCGCTCGCCGTCGTCGGGGTGGTGCTCGTCATCCGGGCCGTGTGGGTCCTCCCGTTCGGCGCCCTCCTGCGCCGGTCCCGGAGGTTCGGCACCGGCAGCGAGTCCTGGCGGGAGTCGGCGGTGGCGGCGTGGGCGGGGATGCGGGGCGTGGTCACCATCGCCACAGCGCTCGCGCTACCGGCGGGCATGCCCGGCCACGCCCTGGTGCTGGCCGGCGCGGTGGCCGTCGTTCTGGTGACCCTCCTGGGCCAGGGGCTCACGCTGCCCTTCGTCGTGCGTGCCCTGAAGGTGGGCGGCCAGGTCTCCGACGCCGCCGAGTGGCGGACGGTGCGCGCCCGCGCGGCCGCCGGCGCACTCGCCCGGCTCGAGCAGCTCGAGGCCGAGGGCGACGTGCCTCCCGACGTCGCCGCGCGGCTGCGCGAGCGCTACGAGCCGCAGCTGGCCGCCCAGCGCGTGGCCGAGCAGAGGAACGGGCCCGACGAGGTGTCGGAGGAGCTGCGCAGCGAGGCGCGGCGGGTGAAGGCGGCGCGCACGGCCGCCCGCGAGCGGCACGCGCTGGAACGTGCCCTGGTGGAGGCGGAGCGGGACGTCATCATCGACCTGCGCCGCCGCGGCGCGGTGACCCCCGAGACCGCCGAGCGCGCCCTGCGCGACGTCGACGCCCGGGACACCTGGTTGTCCCGCCGCTGACCGCTCCGGCGGAGACGACCCTCCCCGCGACAGTTCCATGCTTCCCGCGCTCGATCTGTCGCGGGAAGCATGGAGCGATCACGCGGACGTGATCGTTCGGGGCCGGGCCGCCCGCGTGACCGGGGACCTTGGCCACTCGTGGGCCGCGGGCCGGCGACGTCGACTGGAGGTGCCCCGCGCGACGGCGCACGCGCGGGGCAGCCACTTCCCGGCAGGCCGGCCGATGGTGCTGCGACGCGGCGCGAGGAGGAGCCATGACCCACGTGAAGACCTGGCACGTCGAGGTGTTCGTCTTCGAGGAGGACGAGAAGACCCGGGCGCGGGCCGTGCTCAGCACCGACGGCCCGCGGGCGATCGAGGCGATGGGGACCACCCGGCGCAACCCCGACGACGTCGACATCCCGGAGATCGGCGACGAGGTCGCGGTCGCCCGGGCGCTGCGCGGGCTCGCCGACACCCTGCTCGGCGTGGCCAGCGAGGACATCGGCGACGTCGAGGGCCAGCAGGTGCACCTGCGCCGGTAGGTCTCGGCGGGCGGACGGCCGGGGCCGCGGAGGTGCGGGCGGGGGAGCGCTGTGCCAGCGTCCGGATGTGAGCACCCCGTCCGAGCACCTGCCGGCCGACGTACCGGCCGACGTAGCAGCCGACCTAGCAGCCGACGTAGCAGGAGCCCCCGCGCCCGCACCGGGGCCGCTGGCGCTGGTGGGCTCCGGTGAGTACCTGCCCGCCATGCTCGAGGTCGAGCGCGCGCTCATCGCCGGGCGGCCGCCGCGCTACGTGCAGATCCCCACCGCCGCGGCGCACGAGGGCGAGACGAGCCTGCGCTACTGGAGCGACCTGGGCCGCGCGCAGGCCGAGCGGCTCGGCGTCGAGGCGGTCACCGTGGTGGCCCGCGACCGCGCCGACGCCGACGACCCGGAGCTGGCCGCGCAGGTGGCGGGCGCCGGGCTGGTCTACCTTTCCGGCGGCAACCCGGCGCTGCTCGCCGACGCCCTGCGCGGCAGCCGGCTGTGGGCGGCGATCGTGGCCGCCTGGCAGGGCGGGGCGGCCCTCGCCGGCTGCAGCGCCGGCGCGATGGCGATGACCGCGTGGGTGCCCCGGCTGCGCCCGGCCCGGCACGGCGGCTCGGACGGGCTCGCGCTGGTGCCGGGGCTGCGCGTGGTGCCGCACTACGACGTCATGCGCCATCGGGTCCCGTTCGCCTCCTGGCTGGCGCGGCCCCCGGCCGGTCAGGTGCTCGTCGGCATCGAGGAGGAGACCGCGCTGGTCGGCGGCCCGGTGGAGTGGGAGGTGCAGGGTCGCCAGTCGGTCTGGCTGCTCGCACCGGGGGAGAAGCGGCAGCTGCACGCCGGCCAGCGGGTGGCGGTCGAGGGCGGGCAGGCCCGGGTCCTCACCGCCTAGCGGCAGCGCTCAGCGCACCACCGTCACGTCGACCTCGACGATGGCCGGGTTGGCCAGCAGGTCCTGGCGCAGCGCATCGACGTCGTCGAGCAGCGCGGGCACACCGCGGTCGCGCAGGTCGGCCACCGGGGAGACCCGCGCCCGCACGGTGAGCTGGCCCGGCCCGACGAAGACCACGATGAGGTGCTCGACCGCGCGCACCCACCCGGCCCGCTCGACCTGCTCGCGCACGGCCCGGAGCACGTCCGGGGGCGCCGACTCGTCGATGAGCAGGCCCTTGCTGCGGCGGGCCAGCAGCGCCGCGACCACCACCAGCAGCAGCCCGATGCCGAAGCTGGCCAGCGCGTCCCACAGCGCCGACCCGGTCCACCAGTGCAGCAGGACCGCGGCCAGGGCGAGGGCCAGGCCGACGAGCGCGGCGCTGTCCTCCAGGAACACCGTGGCCGGGGTGGGGTCCGAGGCCACGCTCATGTGCTCGACCATCGACCGCTTGCGCTCGTCGGCCTCGGCGCGCAGCTGCTTGCGCGCCTGGCGCCAGGAGGCGCCCTCGAGCACGGCGGAGACGAGCAGCACGCCGATGGCGATCCACGGGCTCTCCAGCGGGCCTCCCTCGAGCAGGCTGCGCACCCCTTCTGCCACGGACAGCAGACCGCCGACCAGGAAGATCCCGAGCGCGGCGAGGAGGGCGTAGAAGTAGCGCTCCTGGCCGTAGCCGTACGGGTGCCGGGCGTCCGGGGCCTTGCTGGAGCGGCGCAGCCCGACGAACAGGAGCATCTCGTTGGCGGTGTCGGCCACCGAGTGGGCGGTCTCGGCCCACAGCGCGGCCGATCCGCTGAGCGACGCCGCCACGCCCTTGGCCACCGCGATGCCGGCGTTGGCGAGCACCGCGACGACCACCGTCTTGGCGCTCTCGCCGCCGCTCGCGCCGCTGCCCTCGACCCGTCCCTGCGCGCTCGCAGACCCGGCTCCGGCCCGCGCCAGCGACGCCTCCGCCTGCGTCCCCTCCGACCGGGCGTCGGAGTGCTCCCGCGCGGCGCACGCCCCGTCGCTGGTGGGGTGGGTGGCGGGATCGGCAGGACGTTCCATGGCCGCCAGCCTCCCCGGCGCCCTGCCCTCCTACGCGTCCGGGCGTCCGCCCGGTGTCGCCGGCCGGCGCAGGGGGTAGGGCGCCGGCGGGGGAGCCGGCGTGGCTCGGCCACGACCGCCACGGCGGGGACCGGCATGATGGGCCCTCGCGGGGCGAGGTGATCGGGCCGACGGCGGACGCCGGCGGCCGGCGCGAGGAGGCGTGGTGGGCGAGGCCCTGGAGCGCGTGGCCGCCCTGCACGTCCGCCCCACGTCGCACGGCAGCGGGCTGTGGGCCCGACGGCTGGCGCCCCTGGCCGCCCTGGTGGTGGTCTCCGTGGTCGACGTCGCGCTGGGGCCGGGCAAGATCGTCCTCGGCCTGCTGGTCATCGTCCCCGTGCTCGCCGCCGCCCTGCTCAGCCCGCGGATCACCGCCCTGTACGGCCTCGTCGCGTTCGCGGTCGGCGTCGCCATGGGGCAGTGGGACCAGCAGTGGACCGAGGCGCCGGCCGCCCAGATCTTCCGGGTGGTGGGCATCGCCGCGGGCGCGGTCATCGGCGTCGCCGCGGCCCGGGACCGCCAGCACCGCGAGGGGAGGATCGCCGCGGCGGCCGGCGCGGAGGCGGCCGCCGTCCGCGCCCGCGCCGCCAGCGAGCGCTCCGAGCGGCTGCTGCGGGTGAGCACGGCGCTGTCGGCCGCACCCGACGTCGACGCCGTCGCCCGCGCCGCGCTGCGGCTCGCGCCCGGGGACCTGCAGGCCCGCTCGGCCGCGGTCGCCCTCGACGACGGCTCCGGCGAGCTGCACGTGCTGACCGGCGGTCCCGCCGGCGACACGGGCCGCTGGGAGCGCGTGCAGCCCGCGCCCGGCTCGGCGCTCGCCGACGCCGCCCGCACGAGCCGGCCCACCTTCCAGGGCACGGCCGGGAACGACACCGACTGCCCCGGCGGTAGGTCGTGGTGCACCCTCCCGCTGCTGGCCGGTGACCGCGTGCTCGGCGCCCTCACCCTCTCGTTCGAGCACGAGCGGGCCTTCGACGCCGACGAGCAGGCGTTCCTGCGCGCCGTCGCCGTGCAGGTCGGGCTCGCGGTGGAGCGCGCCGAGCTCGCCAGCCGCGCCGAGCAGGCCGCCCAGCGCGCCGAGCAGGCCAACTCGCGGCTGGCGCTGCTGGCCGAGGTGAGCGACTCCCTCGCCAGCTCCGACGACGTCACCACCGCGCTGGAGCGGCTGGCGGCGGCGGTCGTGCCGGTGGTGGGCGACGTCGCCGCCGTCTACGCCGTCGACCCGCACCTGCTCGCCCAGGCCCGCGAGCTGCAGGCGGCCGGCGCCGCGGACACCGCCACGGTGAGCGGCAAGGTGCTGCGCCGGCTCGCGGTGGCGATGCGCGACCCGGCCAGCGGGCAGGTCGTCGTGCAGCGCGACGTCGGCTTCCCGGTGGCCGGCGCCCGCGCGCTCGGCGAGCCGCTGCTGGCCGCCATGCTCAGCGCCCAGCCCGGCGCGCACGACCTGCGCGACGACGGCGTCCTGGCCGACTGGGGCTTCGACGAGCGCGGCCGGGCCTTCCTGCGCTCGCTCGGGACCCACTCCGCGGTGGTCGCGCCGGTCGGCACCCAGGCGCCGGACGAGGACCCGGTGGGGGTGCTCAGCGTGGTGCGCTGCGGGGAGAGCCCGCCGCCCGGGCCGGAGGACCTCGCCCTGGTCACCGAGCTGGTCGGGCGCACCGCCGCGCCGCTGGCCCGGGCGATGGCGGCCACCCGGGAACGGGCCACCGCGCTGGCGCTGCAGGAGGCGCTGCTGCCGCAGGGGCCCTCGGGCGTCCCGGGCCTCGCGGCCACCGGCCGCTACGTGGCCGGCACCGACGGGCTGGCCGTGGGCGGGGACTGGTGGGACGTCCTCGACCTCGGCGCCGGCCGGGTCGGCTTCGCCATCGGCGACGTCATGGGGCGGGGCCTGCAGGCGGCCGGCGTCATGGGCCAGCTGCGCTCGGCGGTCCGGGCCTGGGCGCAGGTCGACCTCCCCCCGGCCGACACGCTGGTGCTGCTCGACGGCCTGGTGGCCGAGCTGTCCCACGACGGCATCGACACCCCGCTGGTCACCGCCTGCTACGGCGTGCTCGACGTGACCACCGGCGCGCTCGAGGTCGCCAACGCCGGCCACCTCCCGCCGCTGGTCGTCACCCCCGGCAAGGGCGCGCGGCGGCTGGAGGTGGGCGCCGGCACCGTCCTGGGCCTCGGGCTGGGCGACGTCGGCGTCGCCCGCGCCGTGCTGGGCCCGGACGAGGTGCTCGCGCTCTACACCGACGGGCTGGTGGAGCGGCGCGACGAGGACCTCGGCCAGGGCGTCGACGACCTCGGCCGCCGCCTGCACGACCTGCTGCCCTCCACCACCGCCGGCGAGCGGGGTCCCGTCCTCGACGACGCCGCCGACGCCCTGGTCGCCCTCATGCGCTCCTCCCGGGAGCGCGACGACGCCGCGCTGCTGCTGGTCTCCCGGGTGCTGGCCACGCCGCCGGACCTGTTCAGCCTGGGGCTGGAGGGGCCCGGCGACGTCGAGCGCGCCCGGGCCGGGGCGCGCGCCCTGCTGGCCGGCCGCGAGGTGCCCCGCGGCGCCGTCGACGACGTGCTGCTGGTGCTCAGCGAGCTGGCCGGCAACGCCCTGCGGCACGGCGCCGGGCCCTACCGGGTGGACGTCTCGCTGCAGGGCGAGGTGGCCGTCGTCGACGTCCGGGACACCGCCGCCCGGCTGCCGCGGCGCCGCTTCGCCGAGCTCGAGGACGAGGGCGGGCGCGGGCTCGCCCTGGTCGGCATGCTCAGCCGCCGGTGGGGCACGCGGATCCACCCCGACGGCAAGAGCGTCTGGGCCGAGGTGCCGCTCACCGGCTGACCCCGGTGGTGGGATGGGCCCGTGCACGACGTCGTGGACTGGCTGCGCCGGGTGCCGCCCTTCGACGCCGCCGACGAGGCCGCGCTGGAGGCCGCCGCGGCCGTGGTCGAGATCGAGTTCCACGCCGCCGGCGCGTCGGTGCTGCCGGCCGGGGCCGCGGGCACCCACGGCTACCTGGTGCGGGCCGGCGCGGCCGAGCTGCTCGACGGCGCCCGGGGGGTGGACCGGCTCGGGCCGGGCGAGGTCTTCGGCCTGCCGTCCGTGCTCACCGGCGAGCCCGCGGCCTTGGAGGTCCGGGCCGGTGAGGACCTGCTGGTCTACCGGCTGCCCGCGCCGGTGCTGCTGCCGCTGCTGGCCGGCCCGGCGGGGTTGCGCTTCGTGGCCCGCACGCTGGGCGACCGGACCGCTCGGCGGCTGGGCGAGGTCCCGGCCCCGGCGCCCGGGCTGCGCGAGGTGCTGCGCCCGGCGGTGGTGCTCGCGCCCGGTGACCCGGTGGCCGACGCGGTGGCCGCGCTGGACGGCACCACCGCGTCCGCGGTGCTCGTGCGCGGCGCGGACGGGAGGCTGGGGATCGTCACCGACCGGGACCTGCGCCGCCGGGTGCTCGGCCGGGGGCGGGACGCCTCCACCCCGCTCGGGGAGGTGATGACGCCCGAGGCGGTGGTCGTGCCGCCCGGGGCGTCGGCCGAGGACGCGCTGCTGCTCATGCTGGCGCACGGGGTCCGCCAGCTGCCGGTCGTGGGGCGGGACGGGACCGTGCACGGCCTGGTGGAGGACGTCGACCTGCTGGCCGCCCAGGGGCGCACGGCGTTCCGGCTGCGCCGGGCGCTGGCGCTGGCCCCGGACCTGCCCGCGCTGGCCGGGCTCGCCGCGCAGGTGCCGGCGTCGGTGGTGGCCGCGGTCGACGCCGGCCTCGCCCCGCGGCAGGTGCTCGCAGCCCGCGCGGTGCTCGTCGACGTGCTCTGCGCCCGGCTGGCCGAGCTCGCGGTGGCCGCGCGCGGACCGGCGCCCGTCCCGTTCGGCCTGCTGGTGCTCGGCAGCACCGGCCGGCGCGAGTCCTACCCGACGTCGGATGCCGACGTCGCCCTCGTGCACCTGGGTGACGAGGACGCTGCCGCGGTGGCGGGCTACGTCTCCGACGTCGCGTCGGAGGTCGTCTCCGGGCTCTCTCGATGCGGCGTGCCGGTGGACACCCACGGCGTCACGCCGGCCGACCCGCGCTTCGCCCGGCCGCTCGCCGCCTGGGAACGAGCGCTCGCCCGCTGGGTGGAGGCGCCGCAGCACGGCGACGCCGCCACCTACCTCAGTGCGCTGGTGGACGGCCGCGAGGTCTGGGGAGCCGGTGGGCAGGAGCTGCTGACCGATGTGCTGTCCCGCACCCGGGGGCAGCGGCGCCTGGGGCGCGTGCTCGCCCAGACCGCGCTGCGGCTGCGCCCGCCGACCGGCTTCGTGCGCGACCTCGTGGTCGAGCACACCGGCGAGCACCGCGGCATGCTCGACCTCAAGCTGGGCGGCACGGCGCCGGTCACCGACCTCGCCCGGTGGGCGGCGGTCTCGGCGGGCAGCACCGCGGTGGACACCCCGACCCGGCTCCAGCAGGCGGCCGCCGCCGGGGTCCTGAGACAAGCCGACTCCGACGCGCTGTCGGAGGCGTTCGACGTCGTCGTCGCGCTGCGCCTGGAGGTGCAGGTGGAGGCGTTGCGCCGGGGAGAGCTGCCCGGGAACCACGTCGACCCGGGGGAGCTGGGGCCGCTGCGCCGGCGCGCGCTGTGCGACGCCTTCCGCGCGGTGGCCCACGTGCAGCGGCACCTGCAGGCGGTGGTCGCCGCCACCCCGCCGTGAGGACGGGCACGCCGTGGCGCGAGCTGTCCTTCGCCGTCGTCGACGTGGAGACCACCGGTCTGGACGCGCGGCGCGACGAGCTGCTCTCGGTGGGGCTGGTGCCGGTGGTCGGCGGCCGGGCGCTGCCGGGCCGCTCCTGGTACCGCACGGTGCGCCCGCACCGCCTGCCGGAGCGCAAGAACGTGCTGGTGCACGGGATCCGGCCGGCCGAGGCCGCGGCGGCCCCGCCGCCGGCGGAGGTGATGGCCGAGCTGGCGCCGCTGCTGGCCGGCCACGTGCTGGTCGCCCACGTCACCGCGGTCGAACGCGCCTTCCTCGGCCCGGCGCTGCGCCCGCACGGCGTCCGGCTGCGCGGCCCGGGGGCCGTGCCGGTGCTGGACACCGAGCGGCTGGCCCGCGCCGTGGCGCTGCGGGAGGACCGCACGGTGCTGCCGCCCGGCCTGCCCCTGGCCGACGCCGCGGCGCTCTTCGGGCTGCCGGTCCACCGCCCGCACCACGCCCTGGGCGACGCCCTGACCACCGCCCAGGTCCTGCTGGCCGTCTGCGCCCGGCTCGAGCGCACCGGCCCGGTCACCCTGCGCGCCCTGCGCCGCGCCTCCCGCCAGGTGGCCCTCACCGAGTCGCTGCAGGCGCGCGGCCCGGTGAGCGGCGGCGCGGCGTAGGGCGCGAGCGCCCGCTCCCCGCGCAGGTTCCATGCTTACCGCGCCAGATCTGGCGCGGTAAGCATGGAAGGATCACGGGAGCGTGATCGTTCCGACCGGGGCCGACGGAGGCAGGGGAGGGCACGTGACCGACCAGAGCGAGCTCCCCGCGCACGTCCGGGTCCTCGTCGTCGGCGCGGGCTTCGGGGGGCTGGCCGCCGCGGCCTACCTGCGCCGCGCCGGGTTCACCGCCCCCGGGGACGTGCTGGTGATCGAGCGCGGCGACGACGTCGGGGGAACCTGGCGGGACAACACCTATCCCGGCTGCGCCTGCGACGTCCCCTCGGTGCTCTACTCCTTCTCCTTCGCCCCCGAGCCGGGCTGGACCCGCTCCTACGGCCGGCAGCCGGACATCCAGGCCTACCTGCGCCGCACGGCGGCCCAGCAGGGGCTGGCGCCGCTGGTGCGCACCGGGTGCGAGCTGCTGTCCGCGCACTGGGACCCCGCCGCGGCGCGGTGGGTGGCCGGCACCAGCCGGGGCGAGGTGCGCGCCCAGGTGCTGGTGCTCGCCACCGGCACGCTGAGCACACCACGCATCCCCGAGCTGCCCGGGCTGCAGGAGTTCGCCGGCGAGGTCTTCCACACCGGGGCGTGGCGGCACGACGTGGGGCTGGCCGGACGGCGGGTGGCCGTGGTCGGCACCGGCGCCTCCGCCGTGCAGGTGGTGCCGGCGATCGCCCCCGACGTCGCCCACCTGACCGTCTTCCAGCGCACCGCCTCCTGGGTGCTGCCGCGGCTCGACCGCCCCTACCTGCGTCCCGAGCGCGCGCTCTACCGGCGCGTCCCGGCCACCCAGCGCGCCGCCCGGGGACTGCTCTGGGCCTACCGCGAGGGATACGTCGTGCCGATGGCCCACCAGCGGCGGCTGCTGCCGGCGGTGCAGGCCTTCGCCGGCTGGCACCTGCGCCGCCAGGTGCGCGACCCCGGACTGCGCGCCCGCGTCACCCCGCACTTCGACGTCGCCTGCAAGCGGCCGCTGCTCAGCAACGACTGGTACCCGACCCTGCAGCGCCCCGACGTCGAGCTGGTGGACCGGGCCGTCGTGCGCGCCACCCCGCACGGCCTGGTGGACGCCGACGGCCGGGAGCACCCGGCGGACGTCGTCGTGTTCGCCACCGGGTTCACGCCCACCGAGCCGCCGGTGGCCCGGCTGGTGCAGGGCGCGGACGGCGCGTCGCTGGCCGAGCGGTGGGGCGGCAGCCCGCGGGCGCACCGAGGCATCGCCGTGCCCGGGTTCCCCAACCTGTTCCTCATGTACGGGCCGAACACCAACCTGGCCCACAGCTCGATCGTCTACATGCTCGAGTCGCAGGCCCGGTACGTGGCCGACGCCGTGCGCACGCTCGACCGGCTGCACCTGGCGGCGGTCGACGTCCGCGCCGACGTCGTGGAGCAGGAGGACGCCGCGCTGCAGGACCGGCTCGCGGGCACGGTCTGGAACAGCGGCGGCTGCACCAGCTGGTACTTCGACCGCACCGGGCGCAACAGCGCCATGTGGCCCACGTTCACCTGGCGCTACCGCAACCTGGTCCGCCGCTTCGACCCGGAGAGCTACCGCCTCCAGGGCGACCCGGTCGGTGCTCCGCACCTGCCCGGGCAGCGGGAACCGGACGCTGTCTCCGACGCCCTGTCGTAGACACCGGTCCTACTGACCTCAGGCACGGTGGACGGTCAGGCGAAGGGCGGCGGGACGATCCGCGCCGGCGCACCGGTGGCGGCGGGCGAGGTGAGCCCGAGGGCGAGGCGGACCACCTGGTCCTGGCGCGCGAACCACAGGGTGGAGAAGGCCGACGACGTCCCGCGTCGCGGCCCGCGGACGGCAGCGTGCGCGGCGGTGGGGCCGGCAGCGGTGCGGGCGGTGCTGGTGCGGTTCATCGGTCGTCCCCTCGTCGTGCCGGGACGGACCTCCCGCCCGGCACCACCCAAGGTGCCTGGGCAGGAAGCTGTCGGGCAGGGGGGTGCCTGGCGGGTCGCGGGTGTGGCCAGCACCACCCTCGGGCCGCGAGCGCCGGCGACCGGGGCAATCCCCGGCGGTCGGCGGCCCGCTCCGCCTAGAGTCCCGCCGCGTGAGCGCACTTCCCGGGCCGGTGCCGCCGG
Organism: Motilibacteraceae bacterium; assembly: GCA_051953655.1. Lineage (GTDB taxonomy): Bacteria > Actinomycetota > Actinomycetes > Motilibacterales > Motilibacteraceae > JBQCHF01. Next base: position 767 of record JBQCIO010000135.1, on the reverse strand, counting down.
TCCTCGCCGTGGCCGGGCTGCGCAAGACCTACGGCACCGCCGAGGCGCCCGTGCGCGCGCTGCGCGGGGTCGACCTCGACGTGGCGGCCGGCGAGTTCGTGGCGCTGCGCGGGCCGTCCGGCTCGGGGAAGTCGACGCTGCTGGGCCTGGTCGCAGGGCTCGAGGCGCCCGACGAGGGCGAGGTGCTGCTGGCCGGCCGGCGGATGTCCGCGCAGTCCGCCGCCGGCGCCGCCCGGCTGCGCCGCCGGCACGTCGGCATGGTGTTCCAGTTCTTCCACCTCATCGAGGGCATGAGCGCCCACGAGAACGTCGCGCTGGCCGCGCTCGTGGCCGGGGCGCCACGGCGCACCGCCGACCGCCGGGCCCACGAGCTGCTGGACCTGCTCGGGCTGCTGGACAAGTCGGCCACCGGCCCGGCGGCCCTGTCCGGCGGGCAGCGGCAGCGGCTCGCCATCGCCCGTGCGCTGGCCGGCGAGCCCACCCTGCTGCTGGCCGACGAGCCCACCGGCGCCCTGGACACCGCCGGCGCCGCCGAGGTGCTCGAGCTGTTCGCCCGGCTGCACCGGGCCGGGCAGGCGATCCTGCTCGTCACCCACAGCCCCGACGTCGCCGCGGCGGCCGACCGCGTGGTGCACCTGCGCGACGGGCTGGTGGAGCGGGTCGAGCAGCCGGCCGGGCGCCTTCCGCAGCAGGTGGGCGGGTGAGCGCCCTCGCCGGTCCGGCCGAGCCCGGCGGCCTCGCCAGGGCCCGCACCGCGGTGTTGCTCG
>JBQCIO010000134.1:0-3364 GCA_051953655.1 Motilibacteraceae bacterium | reverse complement strand
CCGGCGAGGCGGTCGGCGCCATCGCGGAGGCGGCCGGCTTCGCCGACCTCGTCGACGCCCTGCGCTAGTGCCCGCCGCCGGAGCGGGTCCGCTCGCGGGCCCCGGCCCCGCACGACCGCAGGACGAGGCGTGGATGCGGCTCGCCCTGGCCGAGGCCGCGAAGGCTCCGTCAGGCGGTCTCGACGCCCAGGTACTCCAGCTGCGCCCGCACGCTGAGCTCGGCGGCGGGCCAGACCGCGCGGTCGACGTCGGCGTAGACCCGCTCGACCACCGCGCGCGCGGTGCGGTCGCCGGCCGCCACCGCCGCGCGCACCTGGTCCAGGCGCTCCTCGCGGTGGCGCAGGTAGTGCTCGAGCACGCCGACGGCGTCGGGCAGCACCGGGCCGTGGCCGGGCAGCACCTCGAGCGCGCCGGAGGGGCCACCACCGTCGCCGAGGGCGGCGGCCAGGTCGCGCAGGCGGCGCAGCGAGTCGAGGTAGTCGCCGAGCCGGCCGTCCGGGTGCGCGACCACGCTGGTGCCGCGGCCGAGCACGGTGTCCCCGGTGACCAGCCGGGCGGCGTCGCCGGGCAGCGCGGGGAGCAGGAACGAGAGCGAGTCGGCGGTGTGCCCGGGCGTGGCCACCACCCGCAGCTCCAGTCCGTCGACGTCGACGACGTCGCCGCCGGCCAGTCCCTCCTCACCCAGGCGCAGCCCGGGGTCGAGCGCGCGGACCGGGGCGCCGGCCAGCTCGGCGAAGCGGCGGGCGCCCTCGGCGTGGTCGGGATGCCCGTGGGTGAGCAGCACCTGCGCCACGCGGCGGTCGGCACCGTGGTCATGTCCGGCCGCCGCGGCCAGCACGGCGGACAGGTGCTGCTCGTCGAGCGGACCGGGGTCCACGACGACGACGCGCCGGGCGCCCGGCGCGGCCAGCACCCACGTGTTCGTGCCGTCCAGCGTCATCGGCCCCGGGTTGGGCGCCAGCACGCACCGGGCCCGCTCGCCGAACGACCCGCCGGCCCAGCTCCCGGCAGCGGTCGTCCGGGCGGCGCTCATCCCGGCAGCACCCCCGGCGGCAGCACCAGCCGCGGCTCGTCGCCGCGCAGGTCCGCGTGCGGCATGACCGGGGTGATCGTGCGGTCGTCGCCGGCGGCGAGCACCTCGGCCACCGAGCCGAACGCGGACAGCTCGCGCAGCACCACGACGGTGGGCGGCAGCATCGCCAGCCCGCCGGCGCTGAACCGCGCGACCGCGTCGGCCGGGCGGATCCACTGCACGCGGTCGGCCTCGCCGCCCACGTGGCGGGTCCGCTGCCCGGCCGGCAGCGCGGCCACGAGGAAGCGGGTGTCGTAGCGGCGCGGCTCGAACTCCGGGGTGATCCAGTGCGCCCAGGGCCGCAGCAGGTCCGCGCGCAGCACCAGCCCGCGGCGGGCCAGCAGCTCCGAGAGCGACACCTCGCGCTCCAGCAGCGCCAGCCGGTCGGCCTCCCAGTCCTCGCCGCTGACGTCGGCCACGACGTCGTCGGCGTGCGGCCCGGCGAGCACCACCCCGGACTCCTCGAACGTCTCGCGCACCGCGGCGCACACCAGCGCCCGGACCAGCTGCGGGTCGGCCGAGAAGCGCGGCCCCCAGTCCGCCGGGTCGGGCCCGGCCCACGGGGTGCGCAGCTCGCCGTCGCGCGGGTCCACCCCGCCGCCGGGGAACACGTGCATCCCGGCGGCGAAGGCCATCGAGCCGACCCGCCGCAGCAGGTAGGCCTCGGGGCCGGCGGCGGTGTCGCGGAGCAGGACGACGGTGGCGGCCGGCTTCGGCTCGACCGCCTCGACCCGGCCCTCGGCATGGGCGCGCGCCCGCTCGCGCAGCGGCTCGGGCATGGGGACCGACGGCACGGGGGAATGGTACGGGCGCCCGCGGCTCGCGCCCAGCGGCGCGAGGCGTGAACCACCCAGGTGAGGACGGATCGCGAGAAAGCAGGCAGGAGGTGACCGGGGGCATGCGAGCACGGTGGGTGGTGATCAGCGAGTCGGGTGCAACATGCACCGGGCCGTCGGTGACCCGTTGTAGCGTTCCGCCCCGTCTCTCGGCCCAGCAAGGGTCGGGTGACGACGAGACACGGGGTGTTCAGTGACCACGGGGTTCACCATCACAGAGCTCGCCGAGCTCAGCGGGATGACGGCGCGCAACATCCGGGCGCACCAGTCGCGCGGCCTGCTGCCGCCGCCACGGCTGGTCGGGCGGGTGGCCTACTACGACAGCCACCACGTCGCCCGGCTGGCGCTCATCCGCTCGCTGCAGCTCCAGGGCTACAGCCTGGCCGCGATCACTCGGGTGATCGCCGCCACCGACACCTTCCTTCCGGTCATCGACGGCATCCGGCCCTCGCGCGAGTCGACCGACCTGCCCGAGGTGCCCAGCACGGTGCCGCTCTCGCCCGGACCCGAGCTCGACGCCGTCGAGCAGGCGGTACCCGGCGGCCTGGCCCGGCTGATCGAGCTCGGGATGGTGATCGAGCGCGACGACGGCCCACACGCTCACTTCTCGGTCGCCGGCCTGGGTGGCCGGGTGGTGCGCGAGGGCGTCCCGCTCGACCTCTTCTTCCGCGCCGGCCTCGCCGCCGCCGAGCTCGGCCACGAGCTGGGTTCGCTCACGGCCGCCGAGCTGGACGGCCGCGAGCTGGCCCAGGAGCGCGATGACACGGTCCGGCTGTTCCTGCAGCTGCTGGCCACCGTCTTCGAGCTCGGGTTCGCCCACGCCGCGGACCTCCCCCGCGGCTGGACCGGTGGCGGCGACGAGCTCGACGACGTCGACGTCCTCGACGAGCAGGTCCGGGACTAGCCAGGCCGTGTCTGCCGGATCACCGCCGGCTCGCGGGAGGATCCAGCAGACACGTCCTAGTCGGCCACCTCGACCACCAGCTCGACCTCGACCGGCACGTCCCGCGGCAGCACGGCCACGCCGACGGCGCTGCGCGCGTGCTTGCCGTCGTCGCCGAACACCTCGCCGAGCAGCTCGCTGGCGCCGTTCACGACCAGCGGCTGGTCGGTGAACGTCGGCTCGCTGGCCACGAAGCCGACGACCTTCACCACGCGCCGCACCTTGGCCAGGTCGCCGATCTCGGCCTTGACCGCGGCCAGGGCGTTGAGCACGCAGATGCGGGCGAGCTCCTGGCCCTGCTCCACGCTCACCTGCGCGCCGAGCTTGCCGGTGCCGGCCAGCTGCCCCTCCACCACCGGGATCTGCCCGGCGGTCCACACCAGCGAGCCCGAGCGGACCGCGGGGACGTAGGCGCCGGCCGGGGTGGCGACCCCGGGGAGGGTGCGGCCCAGCTCGGCCAGGCGCTGCTCGGGGTGGGTGCTCATGCCTTCGCCCGCTTGAAGTAGGCGACCA
>JBQCIO010000133.1:0-24655 GCA_051953655.1 Motilibacteraceae bacterium | reverse complement strand
GGTTCGGGAGGCGCGCCAGCCGCCTTCCGAGAAGCTTCCGCGGCGCACTCACCGCGACAGGTCCATGCTTACCGCGACAGATCTGTCGCGGTAAGCATGGAACGATCACGTCCCCGTGATCGTTCCGGGCGGCGCCGGGGGGCAGCCCGGTGCAGGTCGCGCACGTGCTCGTCGTTCACGGCTCGGGTGAGCCAGGGGTTGGTGGGGCTCATGGGTCCTCCTCGGGATGGGTCTCCTACGAGTGGTAGGAGACGTTCCTCGACCTCGGCTTGCATCAGCGTGCGCCGTCGGCCGGAGCTGGGGCTTGACTGCCGTTGCTGTCCTGGCCGTTGTCAGGCCAGGGCCTTGCGCACCTCGGCCAGGGCGCGCTCGAGCACGCTGACGGCGGCGCGCACGGCGGCCTCGGGCACGTCGCCGCGGCGGGCGAGCAGGCGGGCCTCGGTGGCCAGGCGGTCCAGGGCCGCGTCGAGCTCGCGCAGGTCCGGGCGGCCGGGGGAGCGGGTGCTGCGGGCGGCGCGCTCCTCGCGGCGCACCCCGCGCGCGGCGGTCTTGAGCTCCTCGCGCAGCGAGCGGACCGAGCCGCGGACGTCGGCGCGCACCTCGGCGGCCATCTCGCGCACCGACTCGGTGAGCTCGCGCTCGAGAGTGGCCAGCTCGTCGCCGTGGGCGGCCAGCTCCGCCCGCCCGGCGTCGGTGAGCCGATAGGTCTTGCGGCCGCCGGACTCCTCGTGGGTCACCAGGCCCTCGCTCTCCAGCCGGGCCAGGCGCGGGTAGACCGTGCCGGCCGACGGCGCGTAGAGGCCGAGGAATCGGTCCTCGAGCAGGCGGATGACGTCGTAGCCGTGCCGCGGCTCCTCGTCGAGCAGCTTGAGCAGGTAGAGCCTCAGCCTGCCGTGGCCGAAGACCGGGCTCATGACCGCTCCGCGAAGGGCTCGTCCTTCGCCAGCAGCACGACGTCGCCGCTCACCGTCCGGGCCCTGAACGGCGCAGCGTGCTCGCCGGTGCTGCCGCTCAGCCGCTTGTCCGCCGGCGCGGACGTGGAGGTGAGCCCGGCCAGAGCGGAGGTGAGGCGGCCGGAGGTGGAGCGGGCGTCTACGTGGAGGGCGGCCTCGCGTGGCACCCGCACGGTGACGTCGCCGGAGACGGTCTGCACCTCGACCCGCACCGGGGCGCGGAGGTCGAGCAGGACGTCGCCGCTCACCGACTCCGAGTGCACCGTGGCCGCGCCTCCGTCGGCCACGGTCAGGTCGCCGGACACGGTGTGGAAGCGCAGCTCGCCCTCCAGCCCGCTGGCCTCGATGTCGCCGGACACCGTCTCGGCCACCAGCCCGCGGCTGCAGCCCTCCAGGGTGACGTCGCCGCTCACCGCCTTGACGTGGGTGGGGGCGTCGACGCCGGCGACCGTCGCCTCGGCGGAGACCACGCCCAGCTCGAGCGCGGCGCCGCGGGGCACCGACAGTGCCACCCGCGCGGAGGTCTTGCCCAGGCCACGGGCCACCCAGCTCAGGAAGCCCGCCCAGCCGATGTCGCCCTGGCTGACCGTGAGCGTGCCGTCGTCGGACAGGCGGACCTTCACCGCCGGCCCCTGCACGTCGTCGACCTCGACCCGGGCCCGGTCGCCCGCGTGCCCGACGACGTCGACGGACCCGCTCACCAGGCGCACGGCCACCCGGCGCACCCCGGTCAGGTCGATGCCGGCCCGGTCCTCGACGTCCCACCGCTGCTCGCTCATGAGATCCCCTCGACTATCGCGATGCATCGCGTCTGATGCGATCACGATATAGCGCGAGTCCGCGAAGTCAAGACCTATCGCGATCGGTCGACGGCGGCGCGGACGGCCTCGCGCCCGGGCTCGGGCACCAGGGCCAGCGCGCCGGTCTCCTCGTCCTGCCTGAGGAACGCCTTCGCAGCGCGGACCGCCAGGACGGCCCGCCCGGTGGGCGGCAGCGGGGTGGCGTCCTCGCGGACCCCGGGGTGCTCGGCCACGTAGCGGGCGGCGGCTCGCACCGCCGCGTGCGCGGTCTGGTCGTCGGGCGTGGGGTGCTCGAACCTCCACCGCTGCGCCTGCTCGCGGATGAGCGGCTTGTCGGCCTCGACGCCGGCGGCGGGGAAGACCCGGCAGTCGTAGACCCGGCAGGTGCGCGGCCGCGCGGCGTAGACCGAGCAGCCGGCGTCGGTGAGCATCGGGCAGCGGCCGCGCTCGTCGTAGCCCATGAGCAGGTGCCCGGGCAGGCCCGGGGCGGGGAAGAGCAGCTCGCGGGGGATCGCGGCGAGGGCGGCGGTCTCGTCCGGGCCGATGGTGACGAACTGCGACGACGCGCAGCAGGCGGTGCAGGTGCCGCAGGGGACGTCGGACCCGGCCTCGCCGTCCAGCGCCGAGCGGATCTGCCCGAGCCAGACGGTGAACCGGCCGGCGGGAAGCTCCTCGCCGACGGCGGGCTGCGGTGCGCTCACCCGCCGAGCGTACGAGACGCCCTACCCCACCCCGGGCACCAGCGGCACGCCCTCGAACCGGCCGACCGGCTCGCAGTAGAGCTCCACGTTGGTGCCGTTGGGGTCGTGGAAGTAGATGCTGTTGTCGATGCCGCGGTCCGGGCCGATGTACTCCACCCCGGCCTCGTCCAGCCGCTGCTTGGCCGCGGCGAAGCTCTCCTCGTCCACCGAGATGGCCAGGTGCTGCACGCCGCCGAGGGTCTCGGCGAAGGGCGGGTGCTCGTGCCCGGGGAAGTCGAAGAACCCGAGCATGGTGCGGTTGCCGATGTCGAAGAAGAAGTGGCTCGACCCGGCGTAGTCGCGGTTCTCCACCAGCTCCACCAGCGGGAAGCCGAGCAGGTCCTGGTAGAAGCGGATCGTCTCCTCGACGTCCTTGCAGATCAGCGCGGCGTGGTGCAGCCCGCGCGCGCTGCTGGCCGGCCGCTCCGCGAGCGGGCGCAGGTACTTCTGGCGCAGCGCCTCGCGGCGCGTGCGCACCTGCTCGAGCTCCTGGCCCTCGGGCTCCGGCACGTCCGCCTCCTCCTCGTCGCGGTGGTCCCGCCCGATCCTGCGTCATGCCGTGCCAGCGCGCCACCGCTCATCTCCGGGCGCCCCTCACCGCATCAGCATGATCACCCCAGCACGTGCCGCAGGTAGGCCCGCGGGTCGGCGAGGTAGCGCCGCCAGTGGTCCACCAGCGCCAGCTCCTCCCACGAGGTCTGGTGGTAGCCGTCGTCGTCCAGCTCGAGGATCGTCGCGCCGGGGAGGGCGGCCAGCAGCGGGGAGTGGGTGGCGCACAGCACCTGCGCGCCGTGGCTGGCGAGGTCGTGCAGCACGCCGACCAGCGCCAGGCACGAGGTGAAGGACAACGCCGCCTCGGGCTCGTCGAGCACGTAGAGGCCGGCGGAGTCGAAGCGGGTCTTGAGCACCTCGAGGAAGCCCTCGCCGTGGCTCATCTCGTGGTAGCGCGGCTCGGCCCGATGGCCGGTCCCCGGGTGCTCCTCCAGGAACGTGTACCAGCCGTGCATGGTCTCCGCGCGCAGGAAGAAGCCCCAGCGCGGGCCGCCGACGCCGCGCTCCAGCCGCAGCGCCCGGTGCAGGGGCGACTCGGTCTCCCGGGTGCTGTGCCGGCCGAACGGCGAGCCGCCCTCGGGGGACAGGCCGAAGGCCATGGCGACGCCCTCGGCGAGGGTGGACTTGCCCGACCCGTTCTCGCCGACCAGGAAGGTCACCCCGGCCGGCAGGTCGAGCCCGTCCCGCAGCAGCTGCGCGACCGGTGGCAGCGTGAACGGCCAGCGCGAGCGGTCGACGTCGGCGTCCGGCCGGTCCTGGACCCGCCGCACGGCCCGCCGGTCGTGCGACCACCCCTCGTCCACACGCCCCCCCCGAGATCGTGACCGCAGCCGCCGGCGCGCTACTCGTCCTCGTCGTCCAGGCGGGCCAGCCAGGTGGCCAGCCGCTCGACCGGGATCTCGAACTCCGGGTTGAGGTCGACGAACTCCTGCAGGCGCGCCGCGACCCAGGCGAGGGAGACCTCCTCCTCGCCGCGGCGCGCCTCGAGCTCCTCGATCCCCCGGTCGGTGAAGTACAAGACCGGTCCTCAGCGGTTGAACGCGGACTCGACCAGCTCGCGCTGCTCGACGTCGTGCGCCTTGTGCGAGCCGACCGCCGGGGAGGCCGACGCCGCCCGGGAGATCCGGCGCAGCGAGCGCCCGCCCAGGCGCGAGCCGACCAGCTCGGGCAGGTTGAGCGCCACGAACGGCCAGGCTCCCTGGTTGGCCGGCTCCTCCTGCACCCAGACCAGCTCGGCGCCCTCGTAGGGCGAGATCGCCGTGAGCAGCTCCTCCACCGGCAGCGGCGCGAGCCGCTCCACCCGCACGATGGCGGTGGAGCGGTCCTGCCGCTTGGTGCGCTCGGCCAGCAGGTCCCAGTAGACCTTGCCCGAGCACAGGACCACGCGGTCGACCCGGTCGAGCTGCTCGTGCTCGGGGATGACCGGCCGGAACGTGCCGGAGGTGAAGTCCTCCACCGGCGAGGCCGCGGCCTTCAGCCGCAGCATCGACTTGGGGGTGAAGACCACCAGCGGCCGGCGCGGCTCGTGGAAGGCCTGCCAGCGCAGCAGGTGGAAGTGGCTCGCCGGCGTCGACGGGTTGGCCACCGTCATGTTGTCCTCGGCGAACAGCTGCAGGTAGCGCTCGATGCGCGCCGAGGAGTGGTCCGGCCCCTGGCCCTCGTAGCCGTGCGGCAGCAGCAGCGCGACGCTCGAGCGCTGGCCCCACTTCTGCTCGGACGAGGAGATGAACTCGTCCACGATGGTCTGCGCGCCGTCGGCGAAGTCGCCGAACTGCGCCTCCCACAGCACGAGGGCGTCGGGCCGGGCCACCGAGTAGCCGTACTCGAAGCCCATCGCGGCGTACTCGGACAGCAGCGAGTCGTAGATCCAGAAGCGGGCGCCGTCCTTGGCCAGCGAGGCCAGCGGCGTCCACTCCGCCCCGGTGGACCGGTCGGTGAGGACGGCGTGGCGCTGCACGAAGGTGCCGCGGCGGCTGTCCTGGCCCGCTAGGCGCACCGGCACGCCCTGCTCCAGCAGCGAGCCGATCGCGAACAGCTCGCCCATGCCCCAGTCGATGCCGCCCTCGGAGGCCATCGCGGCCCGCTTCTGCAGCAGCGGCAGCAGCTTCGGGTGCACGGTGAAGCCGTCGGGGATGGCCACGTGCGCGTCGGCGATCCGCTTGACGACCTCGAGCTCGACCGCGGTGCTGACCGGGCCCCCGGCGTGCGCGGGCTTCTTCTGCTCGGCCGGCGGCTCCAGGCCCTCGCCGCCTGCGGACGACTGCGCCTCGCGGGTCTCGACGAACACCCGCTCGAGCTGCTCCTGGTAGTCGCGCAGCGCCTGCTCGGCCTCCTCGACGGAGATGTCGCCGCGGCCGATGAGGCCCTCGGTGTAGAGCTTGCGCACCGAGCGCTTGGCCTCGATGAGCGCGTACATCAGCGGCTGCGTCATCGACGGGTCGTCGCCCTCGTTGTGACCGCGGCGGCGGTAGCACACCATGTCGCTGACGACGTCCTTCTTGAACGCCTGGCGGAACTCGAACGCCAGCCGCGCCACGCGCACGCACGCCTCGGGGTCGTCGCCGTTCACGTGGAAGATCGGCGCCTGGATCATCCGGGCGACGTCGGTGCAGTAGTGCGAGGACCGCGACGACGTCGGCGAGGTGGTGAAGCCGACCTGGTTATTGATGACCACGTGCACCGTGCCGCCGGTGCGGTAGCCGCGCAGCTGGGACAGGTTGAGCGTCTCGGCCACCACGCCCTGGCCGGCGAACGCGGCGTCGCCGTGCATGAGGATCGGCAGCACCGAGTAGCCCTCGTCGCCGCCGCCCTTGTTCAGCCGGTCCTGCTTGGCGCGCACGATGCCCTCGAGCACCGGGTCGACCGCCTCGAGGTGGCTCGGGTTGGCCGCGAGGTAGACCTTGCACTGCTCGCCGGACTCGGCGGTGAACACGCCCTCGGTGCCGAGGTGGTACTTCACGTCGCCGGAGCCCTGCACCGACCGCGGGTCCTGGTTGCCCTCGAACTCGCGGAAGATCTGGCCGTAGCTCTTGCCGGCGATGTTGGCCAGCACGTTGAGCCGTCCGCGGTGCGGCATGCCGATGGCGGCCTCGTCCAGCTCGGCCTCGGCGGCCGAGGACAGCAGGGCGTCCAGCAGCGGGATGACGGACTCGCCGCCCTCGAGCGAGAACCGCTTCTGCCCCACGTACTTGGTGGCCAGGAACGTCTCGAACGCCTCCGCGGCGTTGAGCCGGCGCAGGATCCGCAGCTGCTCGTCGCGCGAGGGGCTCTGGTGCGGCACCTCCACCCGGGCCTGCAGCCAGGCGCGCTGGTCCGGGTCCTGGATGTGCATGTACTCCAGGCCCACCGTGCGGCAGTAGGAGTTGCGCAGGATCCCGAGGATGTCGCGCAGCTTCATGAACGGCTGGCCGCCGAAGCCGCCGGTGGGGAACTCCCGGTCCAGGTCCCACAGGGTGAGCCCGTGCGTGGTGACGTCGAGGTCCGGGTGCCGGCGCTGGCGGTACTCCAGCGGATCGGTGTCGGCCATCAGGTGGCCGCGCACACGGTAGGCGTGGATGAGCTCCTGCACCCGCGCGGTCTTGTTGACGTCCTCGTCGTGGGAGAAGGAGATGTCCTGCACCCAGCGCACCGGCTCGTAGGGGATGCGCAGCGAGCGGAAGATGTCGTCGTAGAAGCCGTCCTCGCCCAGCAGCAGCTGGTGGACGCGGCGCAGGAAGTCGCCGGACTGGGCGCCCTGGATGATCCGGTGGTCGTAGGTGGAGGTGAGCGTGAGGATCTTGCTCACCGCGAGCCGGGCCAGGGTCTCGGTGGCCGCGCCCTGGTACTCGGCCGGGTACTCCATCGCCCCGTCGCCGATGATCGTGCCCTGGCCCTTCATCAGCCGCGGCACCGAGTGGACCGTGCCGATGGTGCCGGGGTTGGTCAGGCTGATGGTGGTGCCGGCGAAGTCGTCGGGGGTGAGCTTGTTGCCGCGGGCCCGGCGCACGACGTCCTCGTAGGCGGCCCAGAACTGGGCGAAGTCCATGCCGTCGGCGTGCTTGATGGACGGCACCACCAGCTGCCGCGAGCCGTCGGGCTTGGCCAGGTCGATGGCCAGGCCCAGGTTCACGTGCTCGTTGCGCTGAACGGCGGGCTTGCCGCCGACCTCGACGAACCCGGCGTTCATCTCCGGCATCGCCTGCAGGGCCCGCACCACGGCGAAACCGATGAGGTGCGTGAAGGAGACCTTGCCGCCGCGACCGCGCTTGAGGTGGTTGTTGATGACGATGCGGTTGTCGATGAGCAGCTTGGCCGGCACCGCCCGCACGCTGGTGGCGGTGGGGACCTCGAGGCTGGCCTCCATGTTGGTGACCACCCGGGCGGCCGGGCCCTTGAGGACCTGCGTCTCGGACGGCGCCGGGGCTGCGGGCGCCGGCGCCGCGGGAGCCTGCGCGGCGGGCGCCGCAGGCTTGGGAGCGGGGGCCGGCCGGGCCGGGGCCGGCGCGGCAGGGGTGGCGGGCGCGGGGGCGGCGGGAGCGGCGCCATTGGTGGCGGCCGCCGGGGCCGGAGCCTGAGGCGGAGCCGGAGGCTGGGCCGGAGCCGGAGCCGGAGCCTGCGCCGGGGCGGTGGCGGCCCCCCCGTCCTTGGCGCCCTCGCGGTTGGTCTCGGACGGCGCGTAGTCGGCGAAGAAGTCCCACCACGCTCGATCCACGCTGTCCGGGTCCTTGAGGTACTGCTGGTAGAGCTCGTCGACGAGCCACTCGTTCGGCCCGAAGGCAGCCAGCGGGTCGCTCTTGGGGGAGGACTGGGTCACGCGGTATCGCCTCTTCGTTGACCGTACGCGCGGTTGGTGGTGGCGGTCGTCCAGCCTAGAACGACCGCTCCATGCGACGCACGCAGCCTCGCAGGTCCGGATCGACTCGGTCCGTGGTGCTCGTCACCCGGAGTCCTCCTCAGGTCGCCGATCCCGCCCTCCGCGGTCGGGGATCGCAGCGGAGATCTCGAGGCCCGGCCCCGAGGTGCCGCCCCGAGGTGCGGCCTCGAGGTGCGGCCACCTCCGGTCCGCCCCAGGCTCGGGGCGTGACGAACGACGTGCCCAGCGTCCCGGCCGGCGGCGACCTCACCGGCGGCGACCCGAACGGCGACGACCAGCAGATCCTCACCGGCCGCACCGCCCTGGTCACCGGCGGGAGCCGGGGCATCGGGTTCGCCGCGGCCCGCGGACTGGCGCGGCAGGGGGCCACCGTGGTCCTGCTGGCCCGGGACGCCGAGCGGCTGCGGGAGTCCGCCGACCGGCTGCAGGGCGAGGGGCTGCGGGCGGCGGCGGTGGCGTGCGACGTCGCCGACCCGGTGGCGGTGCGCGGGCTGCCGGAGGTGCTGGGCGAGCTCGCCGACGTCGACGTCCTGGTCAACTGCGCGGGGGTCATGAGCGACCGGATGGCCAAGACCCTGCGCTGCAGCGACGAGGAGTGGCGACGGGTGCTGGCCACCAACCTCGACGGGCCGTTCGCGCTGTGCTCCACCTTCGTGCCCGGGATGGTGCAGCGCGGGTGGGGGCGGGTCGTGAACGTCTCGGCGTGCCTGGGCCGCTTCAGCGGGCCGGGCACCAACGGCGGTCTGGCCCCCTATCGGGTCAGCAAGGCCGGGCTCAACGCGCTGACCAAGAACCTGGCGGCCGAGCTCGGGCAGGGGCGTAAGGGCGTGCTCGTGGACGCGATGTGCCCGAATCACTGCGCCACCGACATGGGCGGCCCGCAGGCGCCGCGCACGCCCGAGCAGGGGGCGGAGACCATCGTGTGGCTGGCCAGCCGCACCGGCGAGGGCGCCCGCACGGGGCTGCTCTGGGAGGACCGCGAGGAGGTGACGTGGTGAGCCACGGCGATCCGGGTGCTGGTGGGACCGGGGCTCGGGTTCACGTGACGTCGCGGCGCAGGGTGGTCGCGGCCCCGGCCGCCGCCAGCGCGAGGCCGTAGCCGAGGAAGATCAGGCCGCCGGCCCACGGCGCGAGCAGGTGCCCGCCGGTGAGCGGCTGGACCTGCAGCAGCGCGTTGGCCGCGCCGCCGGGGAGCCAGCGCCCGACCTGCGGCGCGAAGGCCACCACCAGGGCCTCCACCAGCAGCACCCACACCAGGGCTCCGACGAGGGCCGCCACCTGGTTGCGCACCAGGGCGCCCAGGCCGACGCCGACCACGGCGTAGAGGGTGACGACGGCCAGCGCGCCGCCGAGCACGGAGACGACGTTGACCTGCCCGGTGGCCCCGCGGATCGCCAGCACCGTGCCGCCGACGGCGGCGGCCGTGAGGCACGAGACGAGGGCGTAGAGCAGCCCGAAGGCGGCGGCCACGGCCAGCTTGGCGAGGACCACGCGCGACCGGCGCGGGACGGCGAGGAAGGTGGAGGTCACCGTGCGTGCCCGGTACTCGCCGGTGATCGTGACGATCCCGAGCACCAGCGAGAAGACGTAGCCGTTGCTGGCCGCCGCCCACACCTGCCGGACGCCGGCCTCGGTGTCGACGCCGGGGGTGCCCTGCTGGCCGGCCAGCGCCGCGGACAGGCCGGACTGCAGGGCGACGAAGGCCACCGCCCCGAGCAGGAGCAGCCACCAGAGGCGGGTGGTGAGCAGCTTGAGCGCCTCCGCGCGGAGCGAGCGGGTCATCGGACGCCCTCCGCCTCTCCGGTCGTGCCGGTGCCCGGCTCGGCGGGCGCCCGGTCCGCGGTCAGCTCGAGGAAGACGTCCTCGAGGTCGCTGCGCACCACGACCAGCTCGTGCAGCTCCACGCCCGCCTGCAGGGCGAGCCGGCCGACCAGGGCCGCGTCGGCGCCGGGAACCAGCACGGTGGGCGGCCCCAGGGGGTCGGGGGCGCCGGGCGGCAGCACCTGCACGCCGGCGGCGGACAGCGCCTGGCGCAGCCGGTCGACGTCGGGGGTGCGGACCCGGACCGCGGGGGCGGTCGAGGCCACCAGCTCGGCCAAGGGCGCCGTGCGCACGAGCCGGCCACGCGCGATGATCACGACGTCGTCGACGGTCTGGGCGACCTCGGACAGCACGTGGCTCGAGACCAGCACGGTCCGGCCCTGTGCGGCGAGGTGCCGCAGGAACCCGCGCAGCCAGGCGATGCCGGCGGGGTCCAGGCCGTTGGCCGGTTCGTCCAGCAGCAGCACCTGGGGGTCGCCGAGCAGCGCCGAGGCCAGCGCGAGGCGCTGGCGCATCCCCAGCGAGAAGCCGCTCACCCGGCGGGCGGCGGCCTCGGCCAGCCCGACCAGGGCGAGCACCTCGTCCGCGCGCCGCGGGGGCAGACCGGCTTGCGCGCACAGCACCCGCAGGTGGTCGCGGGCGGTGCGGCCGGGGTGGAAGCCGGTGGCCTCGAGCGCCGCGCCGACCACGTGCAGCGGGTCGACGAGCTCGGCGTACAGGCGCCCGCCGATGGTGGCCTGCCCCGCCGTGGGGCGGACCAGCCCGAGCAGCATCCGCAGGGTCGTCGTCTTGCCGGCCCCGTTGGGTCCGAGGAAGCCGGTGACCCGGCCCGGCAGCACGCGGAAGGTGAGGTCCTGCACCGCGTGCACGGCCCGCGGGCCGCTGCCGAAGTGCTTGGTCAGCCCGCGCACCTCGACGACGCCGGCGGCACTGCCCGTCCCGCCGTGCCGGTCGTCGCCCTCGCTGCCCGTGCGCCCGACGGCGACCGCCGAATCCGACCCGCCCTGCATCCCCGCGCTCCCTCCGCGCCACCGTCCCCCTGTCGCGGCGGCGGCACGACGCTCTCACGCCGCACGGCCGACCGGGTCCTCCCTGGGAAGGAGGACGGCCTCGTCCGGCCGGTGCCGGACGGGGGCCGGGACGTCCGGCCCCGGTCCGGCGCGTGTGGCGCCGGTCCGACGGGGGAGGGGGGCGGCATGAGCGACCCGATCGGCCAGCGGCGACCGGACCCGATGGACCCCGACCCCCGGGACACCCCTGGCCTGGAGCCTGGCGGGGGCGTCCAGCCGGGGGACACGCCGCCGATCGCGGGGACGACGTCGGAGAGCGCCGGGCCCACCCCGGCCCCCCGCAGCCGTCAGACGCCCGTCGCGCTCGCCGTCGTCATCGGCCTGTGCATCGTGATCGGGCTGCTCTTCCTCGTCTGGGCGTTCGTGCGCGCCTCGAGCTGACGCCGCGGGCCGGATCTCCCGAGTGCCGGGCGCGGACCGGCGCACGCACCTAACGTCAGGTCATGACCAGCACCTCGCCGGGGGGCGAGCAGCCGGGGCGGTCGGTGCGCGCGGGGATGGCGGCCGGGCTGGTGCGGGGGCCGGCCGGCGCCCCTGGAGCGACCGGTCGCCTGGGGTCGGTCGGCTCGGTCCTCGGCTGGGCCGCCCGCTGGCTGGTGGCGTGGGTGCTCGCCACGCTGGTCCTCGGCCTGGTCATCGCGATCCTCCCCGGGCTGACCGCCTCCCGGCCGGCGGCGGTGGCGCTGGCGGTGCTGTGCGTGGTCGCGGTGCGCGCGGCGCTGACGCCGGTGGTGCGCGCCCTCACCGCGCTGCTGCCCTGGGTGCTGGTGCTGCTGTTCGCCCTGGTGCTGCAGGCAGGGCTGCTCTGGCTGGGCCTCACCGTGGCTCCCGGCGTCGGCGTCAGCAGCTTCTGGGCGGCGTTCTGGGCCAGCTGGGTCACCGCCGCGCTGGCGGCGCTGGTCGGGTGGGTCCTGGACGTGCAGGACGAGGACGCGTTCCTCGCGCACCTGGTCCGCCAGGCCACCCGCGGTCGTCGACGGGCGGGCCCGCCGCAGCGGACCGACGCGCCCGGCCTGCTGGTCGTGCAGCTCGACGGGGCGCCGTGGCCGGTGATCCGCTGGATGCTCGCCGCCGGCAACCTGCCGACGCTGTCGCGCTGGGTGCGCACCACCCACCGGGCCCGCGAGTGGACCGTGCGGGTCCCGTCCACCACGCCGGTGAGCCAGGCCGGCTTCCTGCACGGACGCACCGACGACCTGCCCGCCTTCCGCTGGTACGACCGCGGGGCCGGCCGGCTCGTGGTCGCCAACCACCCGCCCGACGCGGCGCTGATCCAGCAGCGCCTGTCCGACGGCACCGGCCTGCTCGCCGACGGCGGGGCCAGCATCTCCAACCTGTTCTCCGGCGACGCCCCCATCTCGCTGCTGACCATGTCCGGCATGGCCCGGCCCAAGGAGGGGCTGGGTCCGTCGGCGTCCTACGCCGGGTTCCTCACCTCCCCCTACGGCCTGGTGCGCGGGCTCGTGCGCACGGTGGGGGAGATGCTCAAGGAGCTCTACCAGGCCCGGCAGCAGCGCCGCCGCGGGGTCGAGCCGCGCATCTCCCGGCACGGCTCCTACGTCGCCCTGCGCGGATTCACGAACGTGCTGCAGCGCGACCTGAACCTCGCCCTGGTGGTGGAGCAGCTGCTCGCCGGCACCCCGTCGGTGTTCGTCGACTTCCTCGACTACGACGAGATCGCCCACCACGCCGGGCCGACCCGGCCGGAGTCCCTGCGCGCGCTGGAGGGCGTCGACCGGATCCTGGGGCAGATCGAACGGGTGCTGCCGCACGCGCCCCGGCCCTACCGGGTGGTCGTGGTGAGCGACCACGGGCAGAGCCAGGGCGCCACCTTCCGCCAGCGGTTCGGCGTCGGGCTCGAGGACGTCGTGCGCGAGCTGATGACGGCCGCCGAGCGCGGCACCGACCGGCACGTCACGGCCGTCGGCGCGACCGCCGACGTCGAGGGCTGGGGGCCGCTGAACACCTTCCTCTCGCAGGTGAGCGAGGAGGGCGGGGCGAGCGGGAAGCTCGTCGGTCGGGCGGTGGCCGGCCGGCGCGAGGACGGCGCGGTGGCCCTCGGTCCGCTCGCCGCCGAGGAGCAGGCGCTGGAGGAACGGCCCGACGTCGTCGCGGTCGGTTCCGGCAACCTCGGTGCGGTGTGGTTCGCCCGCGCCGCCCGCAGGCTGCTGCTGGAGGACCTCGAGGAGACCTGGCCGGGGCTGGTGCAGGGGCTGGCCGAGCACCCCGGCGTGTCCTTCGTCGTCGTCCTGTCCGCGCAAGGGCCGGTGGCGGTGGGCCCGCGGGGTCGTCACCTGCTCGAGCGCGGCGAGGTGACCGGCGAGGACCCGATGGCGCCGTTCGGGCCGCAGGCGGCGGCCGACTTCGCCCGCTGCGCGCGCTTCGGCAACGCCCCGGACCTCTACGTCAACTCCTGCTACGACCCGGACACCCAGGAGGTGGCCGCGTTCGAGGAGCTGGTCGGCTGCCACGGCGGTGTCGGCGGCTGGCAGACCCAGGGCACCCTCGTCCACCCCGCCGAGTGGGCGGTCACCGAGGACCTGGTGGGCGCCGAGGCCGTGCACCGCCAGCTGGTCCGCTGGCTCGAGGACCTCGGGCAGCGACAGCACCTGCCGCGGGTCGGCGCGGTCCCGCCGGTTCCGGCGCAGGGGGTGGCGTCGGCGCGCGACGTGGTGGGGTGAGGGGACCCCTCACGCACGACCGAAAGCATGGGTGTCACACCGATACGCATCTATGCCTATGGGTGCGACACCCATGTGATCATCAGTGCCGCACCCGGCCGCCGGACCGAGACACCCGGCCGCCGGACCGAGACACCCGCCCTCTGCCGCCGTCATCAGCGCCTTTCGCAGACCTGAGCACCGCAAGAGCCGAGCCGAACGGCTCAAGAGGGAGCGCGCCCCGGTCGACCTCCCCACCGTGGGTGTGCGCCGTCCAGGAGCCTTCGCCGCGCTCGCCGCGGTGGTCCTCGCGCTGACGCCGATCCCGGTGGCCGAAGCAGACACCAGCCCCACCTCCCTCTCCCAGGCCCAGTCCGACCTCGACGAGTCCTCGGCGGCCACCCGCGCCGCCGTCACCGCGCTCCGCGACGCCGAGGCGGCGCTCCCGGCCGCGCGGGCCGCCGCCGACGCCGCGCAGCAGCGCCTCACCGCGGCCGAGGCCGTGCGGGACGAGGCGCTGGACCGGCTGCAGGCCGCTCAGACCGCGGAGCTGTCGGCGCAGCGCTCGAGCGAGGACCTCGCCGACAGTGCCGCGGCGCAGCACGCCGAGCTGGTGCGGCTGGTCCGGCAGACCTACATCGACGGGCCCGCCACCAGCGGGCCGGCGCAGCTCACCCTCCTGCTCGACGCCCGTTCGCCGGCCGACTTCGCCGACGGCCTGGTCACGGTGCAGCGCGCGCTCGACGGGCGGCGACGGGCCCTCGACGACGCGCTCACGGTCGTGGCGCAGGCGAAGGCCCAGCAGGCCTCCCTCACCCGTCAGCGCACCGACGTCGCCGCCGCCCAGCAGCGGGCGCAGGCGGCGCTGGAGGCGGTGCAGGCGGTGCGGCAGGCGGCTGTCGACGCCCTGGCCCGGGTGGACGCGCTCGTCGGTGCGCGGAGCAGCGCCCTGGCGGCGGCGCAGGCGGCGGCCGCGCAGGACGAGGCGCAGTACCAGCAGCTGCTGGCCGAAGGAGCCCAGCTCGGGCAGCAGCTGGCCGGCGACGGCCTGGCCGGCATGGACGAGCAGCTCCGGTTCGTGGCGCCCGTGCCGGGGTCGTTGCAGCGACCCGCGGCGGGGCCGATCACGTCGCCGTTCGGCATGCGCGTCCACCCGGTGACCGGCGTCTACAAGCTGCACAGCGGCGTCGACTGGGGCGTGCCCTGCGGGACGCCGGTGGCCGCCGCGGCGGCTGGTCGGGTGCTGGCGGCCGGGCGGAACGTGGCCTACGGCAACCGGATCGTGCTCGTGCACGACGACGTCGGCCCGGAGCACCTGCGGATCGCCACCACCTACAACCACCTCTCCCGCATCGACGTCGCGGTCGGGCAGCAGGTGGCGGCCGGGCAGGTGCTCGGGCTGTCCGGCACCACCGGCTACTCCACCGGCTGCCACCTGCACTTCGAGGTGTGGGCAGGCGGCCGCTACGTCGACCCGCTGCCCTGGCTGTCTCCCTGACCCACGCCTACCGGGTGTAGGAGGGGGCGGCCTCGCCGACGGAACGCCCGCCAGAGCTCGTCGGCGCCCCAGACGACGACCGGGAACGGCACCAGGACGGCCAGCTCCACCCAGCCGAGCGGCCGGGTGCCGAACAGCGCCTGCAGCGGCGGGGCGTAGATGACCGCCGCGGTGAACGCGAGCTCGCCGGCGATCCCCCACAGCAGCAGGGGATTGGTGAACAGGCCGACCTGCCGGAGGCTGGCCCGGTCGGTGCGGGCGGCCACCGCGGTGCCGACCTGGCAGGCCACGATCCCGGCGAAGGTCATGGTGGTGGCGCGCAGGTAGTCCTCGTGCAGGGGAGTGCCTGCCCCGGTGGGGTCGCCGGGTGCCCAGCCGGCGCGCAGCAGCACCAGGAAGAACCCGCCGAGCACCAGCACGGCGGACACCGCGCCGAGCAGCCCCCATGCCCGCGCCAGCATCCCGCCGGTCACGACTCCCTCGCTGCGCGGCCGGGGCGGCCGTTCCATGATCCCGGGCTCGGCGGGTTCACGGCCGAGGGCCAGCGCCGGCAGGGTCTCGGTGCCCAGGTCGATGGCCAGAACCTGCAGCACGGTGAGCGGGAGCGGCACGGCCCCACCGCTCAGGGCGAACACGAGGAACGGGACGACCTCCGGCACGGCGTGGGCGAAGATGTAGACGATGAACTTGCGGACGTCGTCGTAGACCCGGCGGCCGTCCTCGACGGCGACGACGACGCTGCCGAAGTCGTCGTCGGTGAGCACCAGCGTCGCGGCCTCGCGGGCGACGTCGGTGCCGCTGCGTCCCATCGCCACGCCGATGTCCGCGCGTCGCAGGGCCGGTGCGTCGTTCACCCCGTCGCCGGTCATGGCGACCACGTGCCCCTCGCTGCGCAGCGCGTCGGCCACCCGCAGCTTGGTCTCCGGCGTGCTGCGGGCGAAGACGAGCTCTCCCGGCCGGCGCAGCAGGTGGTCCAGCTCGCCCTCGGGCATCCGGTCCAGCTCGGCCGCCCCCACCACCCGCGGGTGCGGCCCGCCGATCCCGACCTGGCGCGCTATGGCTGCCGCCGTCTCGCCGCTGTCACCGGTGATGACGTGGATCGTCATGCCCGCCCGGTGAGCGGTGGCGACCGCCTCGGCCACCTGCGGACGCGGCGGGTCGACTAGGCCGACGACGCCCACCAGCACGAGGTCCCGCTCGACGTCGTCGCGGCCTCCCGCGGCAGGGACCGCATGGACGTGACGGTCGGCCAGCCCGAGCAGGCGCAGGCCGCGGCCCGCCTCGCGGTCCAGCCGGGCCAGGAGAAAGGCCCGCAGGTCGTCGTCGAGAGGGACCTCCGACGAGTCGTCGGAGGTGGGGTCCCCTGAGTGCACGAGCAGGTGCGAGCAGCGGGCGAGCACGACCTCGGGCGCCCCCTTGGTGTGCGCGACCAGCCCGTGTTCTCGATCCTCGTCCACGGTGGCCATGTCCACGGTGGCCATGTCGACGGTGGCCATGTCGACGGTCGTCATGAGCCGGCGCGCCGGGTCGAACCGGAGCACCGCCCGCTGCCCCTGCTCACGGGGCCCCACGCCGACGTCCGCGCCGAGCTGGCGCGCGCATCGCAGCAGCGCCAGCTCGGTCCCGTCGCCGGTGCCCGTGGCGAGGTCGGCGGTGGCGCACCGCGCCAGGACCTCCACCGCCCGGCCAGGCACCCGGTGTGCGGCGAGGGCGTCCACCAGGCCCACCTGGCCGTCGACGTCCACGACAGGGACGAGGAGCCCGCGCGCCGTCATCCGGTTCTCGGTGAGCGTCCCGGTCTTGTCGGTGCAGACGACGTCGGTGGCGCCCAGCGTCTCCACCGCGCTGAGCCGCTTCACCAGCGCGCCGCGCCGCGCCAGCTGCCGGACGGCGACCGCGAGGGCGAGGGTGATCGTGGGCAGCAGACCCTCGGGCACGTTGGCCACGAGCAGCCCGACCGCGAAGACGAACGCGTCTTGGAACGGCAGCCCGGCCATCGTGCCGAGGGGCAGGAAGGCGAGCGCCGTCACGGTGGCCACGACGGCGATCAGCCACGCCACCCGTCGCACCTGGCGCTCGAGCGGGCTCTCCTCGTGCTCCACCCGCTCGGTCAGCGAGGCGATCCGGCCCAGCTCCGTGCGCCGACCGGTGGCCACGACGACGGCCCGGGCGCTGCCACCGACCACGGTGGTGCCGGAGAAGACCATGTCCGGCACGGTGATCAGTGCCCCGCCGGGGTCGTGGGCGCCGGCCTGACGCTCCACCGGTGCGGACTCGCCGGTCAGCGTGGACAGGTCCACCTCCAGCGCACCCTCGAGCAGCCGGGCGTCGGCGCTGACCGCGTCGCCCTCCTCGAGCAGCAGCACGTCGCCCGGCACCAGCTCCCGGGCGTCGACGCCGGTGCGGTGACCGTCCCGCACCACGGTGGCGCGCGGCGGCAGGAACTCGCCCAGCGCCTCGACGGCCCGCTCGGCGTGCCGCTCCTGGGCGAAGGCGAAGCCGGCGTTGAGCAGGACCACACCGACGATCGCGGCGGCCAGCACCGGCGTGCCCGCCACCAGGGCGAAGGCCGCCGCCGCCCACAGCAGCAGGGCCAGCGGATGCAGGACCTGGTGGGCCAGCTCCCGCGGCCAGCGCACCCGCCGGGCACGCCGGATCTCGTTGGGTCCGTAGGCGACCAGCCGTCGCGCGGCCTCGCGACGGGTCAGCCCGCGCGGACCCGTGCGCAGGTCGCGCAGGGTGAGCCGCAGCGGCTCGTGCACCACGGCCGCCTCGGGGAGCTCGGGCACCGTGGTCCGCCCGTCCGTACCCGGGCTCTGCTCGGGCACGACGGGATGCCTCGCCGCGTGCAGGTGCGAGGTGCGCACGGCTCCACCCAGCCAGCACGGCGGGTCGTCTGCCAGGGGCGCAGGTCCCCGCTGCGGACGGCGTCGGACGGGGACGTGATCGTGAAGGGTTGATGACGAGAAACCGCCATCACCCCTCCACGATCACGGCGTCGGCTCGCGCAGGTGCGTCACGAAGAAGGCAAGGATCCGCTCCCACGCATCGGTGGCGGCGGCCTCCCGGTAGCCGGTACCCGTCACCCGGTCCAGGGCGGCGAAGAATCCCGTGTGCCGGTTGAGGAAGCTGTGCGAGGCGTCGGGGTACTCCTTGACGTCGTGCGGCACCCCGTTGGCCGACAGCGCGGTGGTCAGGGCGGCGGCGGCGCCCTTGAGGTAGCGGTCGCGGCCGCCGTAGCTGCCCACCACCGGGCAGGCACCGGCCAGGGCGCGCTCGGGGTCCTTCGGCGGCTGCCCGTAGTTCGGTGCGGCGACGTCGAAGCCCCGGGTGGCGCCGAGCAGCGCGAAGCCGCCGCCCATGCAGAAGCCGAGGATGCCGACCTTGCCGGTGCAGTCCGCTCGGCCGGCGAGGAGGGCGCGGCAGGCCTCGACGTCGTCGACCGCGCGACCCTGGCCGGCCGAGAGGGCACGGAAGGCGGCCACCAGGCACCGCAGCGTCGATCCCCAGGAGAACAGGTCCGGCGCCAGCGCCAGATAGCCGTGGACGGCGAGCCGGTCGGCGTGCGCGCGGATGTCGTCGTCGAGCCCGAACGCCTCGTGCACGACGACGACGCCGGGCCAGGGGCCCTCGCCGGCCGGCACGGCCAGGTGGCCGCGCAGCTCCCCGTTCGGCGTCGGGATCGCGGTGTCGGTCACGTGGTCCTCCTGGTCCTCCGGGTCCTCCGGGGACGCCGGCTGGGTGCGGCACGGACACCGCCCGCGCCGATGCTCGCAGCGACGTCGCCACGCCGCCACAGCGCGTGCCGGCCGGGGCGTTACCGCCCGCAAGGCCGGGGTAGGGCTCGATCGCACCGGCAGGACCAGCCAGCATCAGGAGGGACGGCGCGACGTGGCGGAGCAGCGCGGGAGCGACAAGCACAGCGCCCGGGTCGACGACCAGCTCGAGCACGAGCTCGAGGGCATGCAGCGGGCCGGCCGGTCCACGCACGCCGAGGAGTGGAAGGACCCCGAGCCTCGGGCGAGGACCAGCCCGACGTCGACCGCGTGCCCGACGGCACCTTCGTCGGTGGCGTGCCGCAGGGGGTGACGCCGGAGGAGGTCGAGGCCCGCAGCACGGTCGCCCGGTTCCTCGGCACGTCCGCGTTCCCGGGCGACCGCGAAGCCCTGCTCGCGGCAGCCGAGGCGAACCAGGCGCCGGACAGCGTGCTGGCCGACCTGCGTCGGCTGCCCTCGGGCGAGCAGTTCGCCAACCTTCAGGACGCCTGGCGCGCGCTGGGCGGCGGGATCGAGGAGCGCGGGGCGCCGCGCCCGGAGACCGACTGAGCCAGAGCGATCGGCGGGCCATAGGGCCCGGGGCGGAACCCGAGAACCCAGGAGAGGATCGACGGCGTGGCAGCGGTGACCTGTGCCCTTCGGAAGGTCGAGGACCGGGTGGGGGGAGTGGTGCAAGGAGTCGCCGGCGTGGTCGGCCTCGGCCGGGCGCTGGCCGGCCCCTTGGTCGTGGTGGGCTGGCGGATGGCCGGCCAGGCGGTGGGCCAGGCCGCCAGCGGTGCCTTCGTCATGGCCGACGGCGTCGTCGACGTCGGTCGGCTGGCGCTGCGCACCGTGCTCCCGCACCAGGAGCCGGTGAGCCGTCCGGTCGCCGTCCCTCCGGCGGTGCCCTTCGCGGCGCCCGCTCCGGAGCAGGGCGCCGTCGAGCGGGTCATGCACCTGGTCGACGAGACGCTGGCCGAGGCAGCCGACGAGGAGGCCGCCGAGCCCGGGCCGGCCCTCGAGGCGGTCGAGGCCGGGGCGCCCGGCACGGCCACGGCGGTGGCCGACCTCGCCGCCCGCGAGCACCCGGACGTGGTGGTGCCCGAGCGCGAGCAGGACCTGCCGATCCCGGAGTGGGACGGCCGGTCCCCGGCCAGCCTGCGGGCGCGCATCCGGAGCGTGCCGCTCGAGGACCTCCTCGTGCTGCGGGCTTGGGAGCAGCAGCACGCGCACCGCCTGCAGGTGCTCACCGCGCTGGAGAACCGCATCCGCAAGCTCGAGGCGGACGAGCTGCCCGACGAGGGCTGACCTCCTCGCCGGTCAACCGCCTGACGCCGTCTGCTCGCTCCGCGTCGCACCGTCTGCTCGCTCCGCGAGCGTGGGACGATCCTGCGCGTGAGCGAGCCCGCCGACGAGACCAGCCCCCGCCAGTCGCCCGAGCAACCGGAGCAGCCGGAGCAGGCCGGGGCGGACGGCGCCGGTCACGACCCCTCGTCCGCCGCCGCACTGCTGGACCTGCTCGACCTCGAGGAGATCGACGTCGACCTGTTCCGCGGCCGGCAGCCCGAGACGAGCCTGCAGCGGACCTTCGGCGGACAGGTGGCCGGCCAGGCGCTGGTCGCCGCCGTGCGGACCGTGGACGCCGGACGGCACGTGCACTCGCTGCACGGCTACTTCGTGCGCCCCGGCGACCCCTCGGTCCCCATCGTCTACGAGACCGAGCGCATCCGGGACGGCCGCAGCTTCGCCACCCGGCGCGTCGTCGCCCGCCAGCACGGCCGCACGATCTTCTTCATGTCGGCCTCGTTCCAGCACCCCGAGCCCGGCTTCGACCACCAGGAGCCGATGCCGGACGTGCCCGAACCGGAGACGCTGCCGACGCTGCAGGAGCGCATCGAGCAGGAGCCGGCCCGGTGGAACCGGTTCTGGCGCGAGGTGCGGGGCATCGACCTGCGGCTCGTCGGGGGCGGGAGCAACGGCCAGGCCCTCACCGGCGACCCCGAGCATCCCGCCCGCGCCCGGGTCTGGCTGCGGGTACCTGGAACACCTGAGCGCCCGCTGCCCGACGAGCCCGTGCTGCACGTCTGCCTGCTCGCCTACGTGAGCGACCTGACCCTGCTCTCCGCCTCGCTGGTGCCCCACGACGTCCCCATGGACGGCACCGCCGTCCAGATGGCGTCCCTGGACCACGCCATGTGGTTCCACCGGCCGTTCCGCATCGACGAGTGGCTGCTCTACGACCAGGTGTCGCCCTCGGCGTCGGGAGCGCGCGGCCTGGCCACCGGGCGGATCTTCACGCGGGACGGCCGACTGATCGCCAGCGTGGTGCAGGAAGGGCTCATCCGGCCGCTGCGCTGACCGATCCTCCCCTGCGAGGTGACCGCCGTCACCCCCGCCCGACTTCCCGCTGATCGGGACCAAGGTCCCGCTCGGCGCGTAGGACCTACCGCTTGTCGCTGCAACATCCTTCCGGGTATGCGGCGGTGTGTGGCGTGGGCCACGCTTTCCAGCGCGCATGTGCGACGGAGCCGAGCGGGGGCTGCTGCGCGCCTCGCGACCCGATCTCTGCCTACGTCGTTCCAGGAGGACGCATGGCGCAGTCCCACGCTCCGGCGGGGGGTGGTCTGCTCAGCCGTGAGCGGACCATCGCCAAGCCAGGCTTCAATCGTTGGCTCATCCCGCCGGCCGCGTTGGCCGTGCACCTGAGCATCGGCCAGGTCTACGCGTTCAGCGTGTTCAAGACCCCCCTGGTCAAGCACTTCGGCTCCAGCCTCACCGCGATCGGCTGGATCTTCTCGCTGGCCATCGTGGTCCTCGGCCTGTCCGCCGCCTTCGGTGGCACCTGGGTCGAGCGCAACGGCCCGCGCAAGGCGATGGTCGTCGCCGCGGTCTGCTGGGGCGTCGGCTTCCTCGTCGGTGCCCTCGGCGTGGCGTCCTCGCAGCTGTGGCTGGTGTACCTCGGCTACGGCGTCATCGGCGGCATCGGACTGGGCATCGGCTACATCTCGCCGGTCTCCACCCTGATGAAGTGGTTCCCGGACCGCCCGGGCCTGGCCACCGGCCTCGCCATCATGGGCTTCGGCGGTGGTGCCCTCATCGCCTCTCCGCTGTCGGTCAAGCTGATGGCTGCCTTCGACTCCGGCTTCGACCCGAACGCGAAGGGCTCGGTGGCCAACGGCCACGCCGTGTCGTCCTCGTTCGTGGTGCTGGGCATCGTCTACCTGGTCTTCATGCTCTTCGGTGCCGCACTGGTGCGCGTGCCTGCCGAGGGCTGGCGGCCGGCCGGCTGGGAGCCCTCGCTGGTGGCGGCCAAGCCGCTGCAGACCACGGCCAACGTCTCGGCCGCGGACGCGATCCGCACGCCGCAGTTCTGGTTCCTGTGGGTGGCCCTGTTCTGCAACGTCACCGCCGGCATCGGCATCCTCGAGCAGGCGGCCCCGATGATCCAGGACTTCTTCCGCGGTGCGGACGGCAAGTCGGCCGTCTCGGCGGCGGCGGCCGGTGGCTTCGTCGGCCTGCTGTCGCTGTGCAACATGGCCGGGCGTTTCATCTGGTCCTCGACCTCGGACGCCATCGGCCGCAAGCCGATCTACATGCTCTACCTCGGCTTCGGCGCCGTCCTCTACGTGCTGCTCACGGTCGCCGGCAGCAGCACCACGGTGCTGTTCGTCCTGTTCGCCGGCATCATCATCAGCTTCTACGGTGGCGGCTTCTCGACCGCTCCGGCGTTCCTGCGCGACCTGTTCGGCACCTACCAGGTGGGCGCCATCCACGGCCGGCTGCTGACCGCCTGGTCGGCCGCCGGTGTGGCCGGCCCGCTCATCGTCGACGGCATCATCGAGAGCGCCGGCAAGCCCGGCACCCTCACCGCCTCCGCCTACCGCCCGGCGCTGCTGGTCATGGTCGGCGTGCTGATCGTTGGCTTCCTGGCGAACCTGGCCATCAAGCCGGTCGCCGAGCGCTTCCACCGCAGCGCTGACGAGACCGTCAGCCTCGCCAAGCAGCCCGTCACGAAGGGAGCGGCTCGATGAGCGCTCAGAACTCGCAGGAGCACGCCAGCGGGAGCCAGGCGCTCGCCATCGCGCTCAGCTGGGCCCTGGTGGTGGTCCCGCTGCTCTACGGACTGGAGCAGACGCTCACCAAGGCGGCCAAGCTCTTCACCGGCTGACGCCTTCCTCCGCGTCCGCCCGGACGCACGGAACAGCGTGAGGGGACCCCTGACCTGCTGCGAAGCGGGTCAGGGGTCCCCTGACGTATGGGGGGCTTCGTTCGCGTGCCCCCACGACGAAGGCCCCGGCCCCCGCTCGAGGCGGGACCGGGGCCTTCGGGAGCCTCCCGAGGCTGCTACGACACGGCCTCGGACATCTCCGCGCCGCTGCGCGCCGCCGGCACGGTGCCCGCCGGCTCGAGGCGGATGATGACCGACTTCGACGTCGGCGTGCCCGAGGTCTCGGCCACCGAGTCCAGCGGCACGAGCACGTTGGCCTCGGGGAAGTAGGCCGCCGCGCAGCCGCGGGCCGTCGGGTAGGCGACGATCCGGAACGCCTCGGCCCGCCGCTCACCGTCGGTCCACTCCGAGACGAGGTCCACGACCTGGCCGTCGGTGTAGCCGAGGGCGCGCACGTCGTCGGGGTTCACGAACACCACACGCCGGCCCTTGCTGATGCCGCGGTAGCGGTCGTCGAGGCCGTAGATGGTGGTGTTGTACTGGTCGTGGCTGCGCAGGGTCTGCAGCAGCAGCCGGCCCTCGGGGACCCGGAGAACCTCGAGCGGGTTCACCGTGAAGTTCGCCTTGCCGGTCTTGGTCGGGAAGCGGCGCTCGTCGCGCGGGGGGTGCGGCAGCAGGAAGCCGCCGGGCACGCCGACCTTGGCGTTGAAGTCGTCGAAGCCCGGCACGACGCGGCTGATCGAGTCGCGGATCTTCGAGTAGTCGGCCTCGAACGCCTCCCACGGCACGGAGTTCTCCGCGCCCAGGGTTCCCCGGGCGAGCCGGCAGATGATGGCGATCTCCGAGAGCAGGTGCGGGGAGGCCGGCTGCAGCCGTCCGTGCGAGGCGTGCACCGACCCCATCGAGTCCTCGACGGTGACCGACTGCAGACCGCTGGCCTGGACGTCGCGCTCGGTGCGGCCCATGGTGGGCAGGATGAGGGCGGTCTCGCCGCAGACCGTGTGCGACCGGTTGAGCTTGGTCGACACGTGCACGGTGAGGCGGAGCGTGCGCATGGCCTCCTCGCAGGCCGCGCTGTCCGACGTGGCGCGGACGAAGTTGCCGCCCATCGCGAAGAACACGTCGGCCTTGCCCTCGAGCATCGCCTTGATGCTGGCGACGACGTCGTAGCCGTGCTTGCGCGGGGGCTGGAAGCCGAACTCGGCGCCCAGCGCGTCGAGCCACGGGTCGGGCATCTTCTCCCAGATGCCCATGGTGCGGTCGCCCTGCACGTGGGAGGGCCCGCGCCCCGGGCACACGCCCGCGCCCGGCTTGCCGACGTTGCCCTGCAGCAGCAGGACGTTGACGACCTCGCGGATCGTGGGCACCGAGTTCTTGTGCTGGGTCAGGCCCATGGCCCAGCAGACGATGGTCCGCTTGCTGGCCAGGAAGTCCTGCGCGAACGCCTCGATCTCGCCGCGGGTGAGGCCGGTGGCGGTGAGGACGTCGTCCCAGCTGGTCTCGCGGACGTCCTTGGCCCACTCCTCGAACCCGAGCGTGTGCTCCTCGACGAACGCGCGGTCCACCACCGTGCCCGGCGCGGCGTCGTCGGCCTCGAGCAGCAGCCGGGCGACCGCGCGGAACAGGGCGAGGTCGCCGTTGACCCGCACCTGCAGGAAGCGGTCGGCCAGCGGAGTCTCGGCCAGGACGCGCCGGGCGTAGTGCTCCGGGTCGAAGTACTCCCAGCCCTTGACGAGCTCCTCCTGCACCAGCGCCCGGGGATCGGTGCCGTAGCCGGAGAGCAGGT
>JBQCIO010000132.1:0-12942 GCA_051953655.1 Motilibacteraceae bacterium | reverse complement strand
GGGGCCGTGCCGCTGCCCGTCCCCTGGGTCGGCTCGCTGCTGCCGGCCCGCTGGAGCGTCCCCCGGCACCTGCATCCCGGCGCCTGGTGGGTCTGGGCCCTGGGCCTGGCCACCGCCGCCAGCCGCACCACCGACCCGCTGCTGCTCGGGCTCGCGCTCGCGGTGGCCGCCTACGTCGTCTCGGCCCGGCGCACCGACGCCCCCTGGGCCCGCTCGTTCCGCTCCTTCCTCGTCGTCGGCGCCGTGGTCGTCGCCGCCCGGGTCGTCTTCGCGGTGCTGCTCGGCACGCCGGTGGAGGGGCCGACGGTGGTCCTCGACCTGCCGCAGGTGCCGCTGCCCAGCGCCTTCGCCGGCATCCGGCTGGGCGGCCCGGTGTCCCTGGAGGGCCTCGCCGCCGCGCTGTACGAGGGCCTGCGGCTGGCCACGCTGCTGGCCTGCGTCGGGGCCGCCAACGCGCTGGCCAGCCCCAGCCGCCTGCTGCGCAGCGTGCCCGGTGCGCTCTACGAGGCCGGCGTGGCGCTGGTGGTGGCGATGACCTTCGCTCCGCAGCTGGTGGAGAGCGTGGGCCGGGTGCGCGCGGCACGCCGGCTGCGCGGGCGCCCGGACCGCGGGCTGAAGGGGCTGCGCGGGGTGGCGATGCCGGTGCTCGAGGGGGCGCTGGAACGCTCGCTGGAGCTCGCCGCCGCCATGGACTCGCGCGGCTACGGCCGGCGCGCCGACGTCCCCGCCGCCGCCCGGCGCACCACCGCGGCCCTGGTGCTGGCCGGCCTGCTCGGCGTCTGCGCAGGGCTCTACGGCCTGCTCGACGGCGGAACCCCCGGCGTCCTCGGGCTGCCGGTGCTGGTCGCCGGGTGCGCCGCGGCGGCCTGCGGCCTGGTGCTCGGCGGGCGCCGGACGCCGCGCTCGCGCTACCGGCCGGACCGCTGGGCGGCGCAGGAGCTGCTGGTGGCAGGGGCCGGCGTGGTGGCCGCCGCCGGCATGGTCGCCGCGTCGGTGGCGGGGGTCGGCGGGCTGGCCCCGGCCACCAACCCGCTGGAGGTGCCCGGCTTGCCGGTGCTGCCGACCGCCGCCCTGCTGGTCGCGCTGCTGCCGGCCTGGCTGGCCCCGCCCCCGGTCCGCGCCACCCCCACGGCGGGCCGGGCACGGGCGGCGAGGGACGATGGCAGCGGCAGCACGCAGGTCGGGGCGGGGCGGGAAGGGAGGGCGGCACGATGATCCGGTTCGAGGACGTCACCGTCCGCTACCCCGGCGCCTCCCGCCCGGTGCTGCGCGGGGTCGACCTGCACGTGCCCGAGGGCGAGCTGTGCCTCGTGGTCGGCCAGACCGGCACCGGCAAGTCCACGCTCCTGCGCTGCGTCAACGGACTCGTCCCCCACTTCACCGGCGGCACCCTGGCCGGCCGGGTCACCGTGGCCGGCCGCGACACCCGCACGCACCCGCCGCGCGAGCTGGCCGACGTCGTCGGCGTGGTCGGGCAGGACCCGCTGGCCGGTTTCGTGACCGACGTGGTCGAGGACGAGCTGGCCTACGGGATGGAGTCGCTGGGCCTGCCCGGCGACGTCATGCGCCGCCGGGTCGAGGAGACGCTGGACCTGCTGGGCCTGGCCGAGCTGCGCGACCGGCCGCTGCGCGCGCTGTCCGGCGGGCAGCAGCAGCGGGTGGCGATCGGGTCGGTGCTCACCACGCACCCGCGGGTGCTGGTCCTCGACGAGCCGACGTCGGCGCTGGACCCGACCGCGGCCGAGGAGGTGCTGGCCGCGCTGCAGCGGCTGGTGCACGACCTCGGCATCACCGTGCTGCTGGCCGAGCACCGGCTCGAGCGGGTGGTGCAGTACGCCGACCGCGTGGTGCTGGTGCCCGGCGACGGCCGGGCGCTGGAGGTCGGCGACCCGGCCGACGTCATGGCCGCCTCGCCGGTCGCGCCGCCGGTGGTGCAGCTGGGCCGGCTGGCCGGCTGGTCCCCCCTGCCGCTCTCGGTGCGCGACGCGCGGCGGATGGCCGGGCCGCTGCGCGAACGGCTGGCGCTCACCGCCCCGGACCGCGCCGCCGCGCGCGCCGGCGAGCTGGTCGGGTCCGCCCGCGACCTGGTGGTCCGCTACGGCGAGCACGTGGCGCTGCGCGGGGCCTCGCTCGACGTGCGCGGCGGCGAGGTGGTGGCGCTCATGGGCCGCAACGGCGCGGGCAAGTCCACGCTCCTCGGCGCCCTGGTCGGGCTGCGCCGGCCGGCGGGGGGCTCGGTGCGGGTCGGCGACCTCGATCCCCTGGGGGCTCAGGCCCGGCAGGTGGTGCGCCGGGTCGGCCTGGTGCCCCAGCAGCCCGGCGACCTCCTCTACTCCGACACGGTGTCGGAGGAGTGCGGAGCAGCCGACGAGGACGCCGGCGCGCCCGCGGGCACCGCCCGCGCGGTCTTCGAGCAGCTGGCCCCCGGCGTCCCGGACGACCTGCACCCGCGCGACCTGTCCGAGGGGCAGCGGCTCTCGCTCGCCCTCGCCGTGGTGCTGGCCGCCCGGCCGCCCCTGCTGCTGCTGGACGAGCCGACCCGCGGCCTGGACTACACCGCCAAGGCCCGGCTGGTGGAGATCCTGCGCGAGCTCGCGGCCTCCGGTCACGGCATCGTGCTGGCCACGCATGACGTCGAGCTGGTCGCCGAGCTCGCCACCCGCACCGTGGTGGTGGCCGAGGGCGAGGTCGTCGCCGACGGCCCCACTCCCGACGTCGTCGTCTCCTCCCCTGCCTTCGCCCCGCAGGTGGCCAAGGTGCTCGCTCCGGCACCGTGGCTCACGGTGGGCGAGGTCGCGCTGGCGCTGGGGGCGGCGTCGTGAGCACCCATGTCGCCGCGCACGTGCCGGCCCTGCGGCTGCGGCCCCGCAGCACCGTCGCGCTGGCCCTGACCAGCCTGGTCGGGCTGGCCTCGTTCTGCTGGCCGCTGCTGGTCGACGCGCAGTCCGCGCTCGGCCACGACCGCGACGCGCCGTGGCTGTTCGTGCTGCTGCTGCCGCTGCTGCTCGCCGTCGTGCTGGCCGAGCTGGCCGAGGGCGGCATGGACGCGAAAGCCGTGGCCCTGCTGGGCGTCCTGGCCGCGGTGGGCGCCGCGCTGCGTCCGCTCGGTGCCGGCACGGCCGGGCTGGAGCCGGTCTTCTTCCTGCTGATCCCGGCCGGGCGGGTGCTGGGGCGCGGCTTCGGCTTCGTGCTCGGCGCGCTCACCCTGTTCGCCAGCGCCCTGCTCACCGGCGGGGTGGGGCCGTGGCTGCCGTTCCAGATGCTCGGCGCGGCCTGGATGGGCTTCCTGGCCGGGTGCCTGCCGCCGGCCCGCGGCCGCCGCGAGGCCTTCCTGCTGGCCGGCTACGCGCTGCTGGCCGGGCTCGGCTACGGCCTGCTGCTGAACATGTCGTTCTGGCCGTTCGCCACCTACTACGCCCCCGGGATCTCGTTCGTGCCGGGCGCGCCGCTGGCCGACAACCTCGGCCGCTTCCTCGCCTTCGACCTCGCCACCTCGCTCGGCTGGGACCTGATGCGCGGGGTGCTCCTCGCCGCCCTGGTGCTGGTGGCCGGCCGGCCGGTGCTGCTGGCGCTGCGCCGGGCCACCCGGCGGGCGGCGTTCGAGGCTCCGGTGGTGTTCGAGGAGCCGGTCCCCGTGGAGGAGCCGGCCCTTCCCGCGCGAGCCCGCTGATGGAGGTCGTGCTCCTCGGCACCGGCGGCGCCGACGGCTGGCCCAACCCGTTCTGCACGTGCTCCTCCTGCGAGGCGCTGCGCACGGAAGGGCTGGTGCGCGGGCAGACCGCCGCGCTCGTCGACGACGTCCTGCTGCTGGACTGCGGTCCGGAGGCGCCGCGCGCCGCCGCCCGCGCCGGCCGGTCGCTGGCCGGGGTCCGGCACCTGCTGCTGACCCACTCGCACCCGGACCACACCGGGCCGGCCGCGCTGCTGTGGCGGCACTGGGCGCACCGGCGCGAGCCGCTCGAGGTCGTCGGGCCGCAGGCGGCGCTGGACGCGTGCCGCGACTGGATCGGGCCGCAGGACCCCGTGCGGCTGGTCCCGGTGGCGGCCGGCGACCGGCTCGCCCTCGGGGCCTACGACGTCCGCGTGCTCCAGGCTGCCCACGGCGACGAGTGGTCCGGCGACGCGGTCCTCTACGACGTCGCGTCGGAGGCCACGCGGCTGCTGTACGGCACCGACACCGGGCCGCTCCCCCGGGCCACGGTGACGGCCTGCGCCGGCACGGCGTACGACCTGGTGCTGCTGGAGGAGACCTTCGGCGATGTCACCGACCACGGCACCGGGCACCTCGACCTCGCCACCTTCCCCCGCGCGCTGGCCGCGCTGCGCGAGGTCGGAGCCGTGGTGGCGCGCACCGACGTCGTCGCCGTGCACCTCTGCCACCACAACCCGCCCACGGCCGAGCTGACCGCCCGGCTCGCGCCGTGGGGGGCCCGGGTCGTGCCCGACGGGACGGTGCTGCGGGTCGGGGAACCGGGACGGGCCTCGTCCGACCTGTCCTCCTTGCCACGCCGCACCCTCGTGCTCGGCGGGGCCCGGTCGGGCAAGTCCACTCATGCCGAGTCGCTCCTCGCGGCCGAGACCGCCGTCCGCTACGTCGCCACCGGCGGGATCCGGGAGGGCGACGAGGAGTGGGCTGCGCGGGTGCGCGCCCACCGGGCCCGGCGCCCGGCCGGCTGGCGGACGGTCGAGACCACGGAGCTGGTGCCGCTGCTGGCCGAGCCCGGCCCCCTGCTGGTGGACTGCCTCTCGCTGTGGCTGACCGCCGTGCTGGACCAGGCCGGGGCCTGGGGCGGCGACCCGGCGGCGCTCGACGAGGCCCGCGGCAGGGTCGAGGAGCTGGTGGCCGCCTGGCGCGCCGCGCCCGGGCCCGTCGTGGCGGTGTCCAACGAGGTGGGCAGCGGCGTCGTGCCGGCCACGGCGTCCGGCAGGATGTTCCGTGACGAGCTCGGCCGGCTGAACGCACGGATCGCCGCGCAGAGCGACGACGTCGTCCTCCTCGTCGCCGGCCTGCCCACCGCTCTGCGTTCCGCACGAGTTCCCTCAGCTCCGGAGGACCGATGACCGACCAGTCCGACAGCCCGTCGGAGGAACTGGTTCCCGAGGCGCCGCCGCGGCTGGACCTGGACGAGGTCGCAGCCGCGGTGCAGCGCCCCGACGAGCAGGCGCGGGCCGAGGCGTTGGCCCGGCAGGGTCTCCTCACCAAGCCGACCGGGGCCCTGGGCCGGCTCGAGGACCTCTCGGTGTGGCTGGCCGGGGCGCAGGGCGTCTGCCCGCCCCGGCCGCTCGAGCGGGTGCGGGTGGTCGTCTTCGCCGGCGACCACGGGGTGGCCCGCTCCGGCGTGTCGGCCTACCCGCCCGAGGTCACCGCCCAGATGGTCGGCAACTTCCTGGCCGGCGGGGCCGCCGTGAACGTCCTCGCCCGCAGCGTGGGCGCCACCGTGCGGGTGGTGGACATGGCCGTCGACTCCGACACACCGTCGGAGGTCGGCCGGGACAAGGTGCGCCGCGGGTCCGGCCGGATCGACGTCGAGGACGCGCTGACCCTCGAGGAGGCCGAGGCCGCCTTCCGCGCCGGCATCAGGATCGCCGACGAGGAGGTCGACGCCGGCGCCGACCTGCTGATCCCCGGTGACATGGGCATCGGCAACACGACTCCGGCCGCCGTGCTCGTCGGGCTGCTGACCCGTTCCGACGCCGTGTCGGTGATGGGCCGCGGCACCGGCATCGACGACCGCGCCTGGATGCGCAAGTGCGCCGCGGTGCGCGACGCGATGCGCAGGGGACGGCCGCACCTCGGCGACCCGGTGCGGCTGATGGCCACCGTGGGCGGCGCGGACCTGGCGGCCATGACCGGCTTCCTGGTGCAGGCGGCGGCGCGCCGCACTCCCGTGGTGCTCGACGGCGTCGTCTCCGGCGCCGCCGCGCTGCTGGCCCAGCGGATCTCCTTCCGCAGCGTCGACTGGTGGCTGGCCGGCCACCGCTCCACCGAGCCCGCGCACGCCAAGGCCCTCGAGCGCCTGGCGCTCGAGCCGCTGCTGGACTACCAGCTGCGGCTGGGCGAGGGCACCGGCGCCCTGCTGGCGGTGCCGCTGCTGCGGGCCGCGCAGGCCACCCTGGCCGAGATGGCCACCTTCGGCGAGGCCGGCGTCTCCGACCGCGAGGGCTGAGCCGTCGGCACGCTCTCCGACGGGCTGCGGCTGTCGGTCGGCACCCTCAGCGTGCTGCGGGTGCCGCCGCCGCGGCGGGTGGACGCCGGCGTCGGCCGGGTCGCGATGCTGGCCGCGCCGTCCGTCGGGCTGGCCCTGGCGGCTCTGGCCGGGGTCGTCGCGGTGGGCGCCGACGCCGCGGGGCTGGCGCCGCTCCCGGTCGCCGGCCTCGCCCTGGCCGCGCTGGCGCTGCTCACCCGCGGGCTGCACCTGGACGGCCTGGCCGACCTCGCCGACGGCCTCGGGAGCGCACGTCCGGCCGACGGTGCGCTGGCGGTCATGAAGCGCTCCGACGTCGGCCCGTTCGGCGTGGTCACGCTCGTCCTTGCGCTGCTGCTGCAGGCGGCCGCCCTGGCTCAGGCCTGGGGTTCGTCGCGCACCGACGGCCTCGCCGCGCTGGCCGTCGCCGTGGTCACCGGCCGGACGGCGATCACGCTGACCTGCCGCCGGGGTGTCCCGTCGGCCCGCCCCGGAGGGCTGGGGGCCACCGTCGCCGGCACCGTGCCGGTCCCCGCCGCGGTGCTGACCCCGCTCGTGGTCGCCGGCCTCGCCGCCCTGGCCCGCCCCGCGCTGGCGCTCGCCGTCGCCGTCGGCCTGCTGGCCGCCCTGCTCCTCGAGCGCCGCGCCGTGCACCGCCTCGGCGGCGTCACCGGCGACGTCCTCGGCGCCCTGGCCGAGGTCGCCACCACCGCCGCCCTCCTCACCGCCGCCGCCCTCACCCACCCCTGACCGTGGTGGGAGGAAGGGAGTGACCCACCCGTCAGGCGTGGGTGGAGGGCTGCACGAAGGGGGGCTTGGTCACCCGGAAGGGGCTGGGACGCCCGCGGACGTCGACCTGGACCTCGGCGCCGTCCTGCACCGAGGGGTCGAGCAGCGCCAGGGCGATGCCCTTCTTGAGGGTGGGCGAGAAGGTGCCGCTGGTGACCTCGCCCAGCGGGGTCCCGTCCTCGGCGAGCACCGCCATGTGGGCGCGCGGGATGCCACGGCCGAGGGCTTCGAGGCCGCGCAGGGTCCGGCGCGGGCCGGCCTCCCGCTCGGCCAGCAGCGCGTCGCGGCCCCAGAACGCGGGCTTCTTCCAGCCCACCGCCCAGCCGGCCCGCGCCTGCACGGGGGTGATGTCCAGCGAGAGGTCCTGCCCGTGCAGCGGGTAGCCCATCTCGGTGCGCAAGGTGTCCCGAGCCCCCAGGCCGCACGGCGCGATGCCGGACGGCTCGCCCGCCGCGAGCACCGCGTCCCACAGCGCGCCGGTCGACCCCCACGGCACGACCAGCTCGTAGCCGCGCTCGCCGGTGTAGCCGGTCCGGCAGACCGTCACGGTCGTCCCCTGCCAGGGGGCGTCGACGAACGACATGTAGTCGTGGCCCACCGGCAGCCCCAGCGCGGCGAGGACGTCGTCGCAGCGGGGGCCCTGCACGGCCAGCACGCCGTAGGACTCGTGCAGGTCCTCGACGGCGATGCCCTCGGGCGCCGCGGCGCGCAGCCGGCGGACGACCTCGGCGGTGTTGGCCGCGTTGGGCACCAGGAAGACGTCGTCGTCGGCGCGCAGGTAGGCGATGAGGTCGTCGACCACGCCGCCGGAGTCGTCGTCGCAGCACATCGTGTACTGCGCCTTGCCCGGTGCGATCCGGCCCAGGTCGTTGGTGAAGGCGGCGTCGCAGAACGCCCGCGCGCCCGCCCCCCGCACCGAGGCCTTGCCCAGGTGGCTGACGTCGAAGACGCCCACCCGCTCGCGCACGGCGGTGTGCTCCTCCACGACGCCGGCGTACTGGATCGGCATCTCCCAGCCACCGAAGTCGGCGAGCTTCGCGCCCAGCGCGACATGCCGGTCGTGCAGCGGGGAACGACGCAGCGGGGAGGGGGGCTGCGCGGACGCAGGGACGTCGGCGCCGCTCGGGGCAGTCGGGTCGCTCACGCGCCCGGACGCTAGCATCGCGCCGCCGCGCACCCGCGGCCTGCTCCGCACCCGCCCACCCTGGTTCTCCCCCGCCTGTCACCCCAGGTTCCGCCCAGCGCAGGAGGCACGACGACGTGACGACCCTGACCCTTGCCAGCACCGCCGCCGCCACGACGAAGGCCGACGCCCTCGTCGTCGGGATCGTGCCGGGTGGGGGTGGGCGCGGCGGTGCGGCGGTCCGCATCGTGGGCGCCCTCGCGGACGCCCCCGCCGGGAAGGACCTGGCCAGGGCGCTGGCCGCGGTCGGCGCCACGGGCAAGGCCGGCGACGTCGTCAAGGTCCCGGCGGCCGGGCTCGGCGCGCCGGTCCTGGTCGCGGCGGGTCTCGGCGACGCCCCGGCCCGCGGCGCGGCCTACGACCTCGAGGTGCTGCGCCGCGCCGCCGGCGCGGCGGTCCGCTCGATGGCCGGCTCGGGCAGGGTGGCGCTGGCGCTGCCCGCCGACGACGCCACCACCGCCGGCGCCGTGGCCGAGGGCGCCCTGCTCGGCGCCTACTCCTACCTGCGCTACCGCAGCAGCTCGCGCAAGCCCGGCCAGGAGCCGGTCGAGGCGCTGGTGCTCCTGTCCGAGGCAGCCCGGGACAAGGCGGTCAAGGCGGCGGTGGACCGGGCACGCGCGCTGGCCGAGGCCGTGGCCCGCACCCGCGACTGGGTGAACACCCCGCCGGCCGACCTGCCCCCGGCCGTGCTCGCCCAGGAGGCCGCGCAGACCGCGAAGGCGCGCGGGCTCGAGGTGACGGTGCTGGACGAGAAGGCGCTGACCAAGGGCGGCTACGGCGGCCTGATGGGCGTGGGCAAGGGCTCCAGCCGGCCGCCGCGCCTGGTGCGCATCGCCTACCGCCACCCGAAGGCGACCACCACGATCGCGTTCGTCGGCAAGGGGATCACCTTCGACTCCGGCGGTCTCTCGCTCAAGCCCGGCGCCTCCATGGAGACCATGAAGAGCGACATGAGCGGGGCGGCCGCCGTGGTCGCCGCCGTGGCGGCGGTGGCCGACCTCGGCCTGCCGGTCAACGTGACCGCCTGGGCGCCGATGGCCGAGAACATGCCCTCGGGCACCGCGCAGCGGCCCAGCGACGTCCTCACCATCTACGGCGGCAAGACGGTCGAGGTGCTCAACACCGACGCCGAGGGCCGGCTGGTGCTGGCCGACGCCCTGGTGGCGGCCTGCGCCGAGGAGCCCTCGGTCGTCGTCGACGTCGCCACGCTCACCGGTGCGCAGCTGGTGGCGCTCGGCTCGCGGACCTCGGCGATCATGGCCAACGACGACGTCCTGCGGAACCGGCTGCACGAGCTGGCCACCGAGGCCGGCGAGCAGATGTGGCCGATGCCGCTGCCGGCCGAGCTGCGCCCGTCCCTGGACTCGCAGGTCGCCGACATCGCCAACATGGGCGACCGCTACGGCGGCATGCTCGTGGCCGGGCTGTTCCTCCAGGACTTCGTGGCCGACGGCGTGCGCTGGGCGCACCTGGACATCGCCGGCCCGGCGTTCAACGAGGGCGAGCCCTACGGCTACACGCCCAAGGGCGGCACCGGCGCCGCGGTGCGCACGCTGGTCCGCCTCGCCGAGGCCGTGGCGGCCGGGGCCGTCTGAGCGGCCCGCCTGCCGGATCCCAGCTGGCGCGGGCGGTGCCTACGCGGCGCCGCCCGCACCGCTGCCGCTGCCGCTGCCGCTGCTGGAGTCCGGCCCGCTCCGCTGCTGCTCCGCCTTCTGGCGGGCGTTCCAGTCGCGCATCCGCTGGGGGTAGCCGACCACCGCGGCGTCGTAGCTGGGGATGCCCAGCTTGTGGGCCAGGGCGTGCGCGTGGGCGGCCGTGGGGCAGCGCCGGCGCGTCCACTCCCCCGTGCTCGCCACCAGCAGCACGGTGGTGGAGGTGACGGCCGTGGGCGGCTCGACGAACGCCTCCACCCCGCTGTGCTCCCGCGCGAAGCGCACCAGGTGCTCGCGGTCCTCCGACGACGCCCCTCGGCGCACGCCCGGTCTCGCCGACCCTCTCGGTGACCGCCCCCTGCCGAACAGCCGCACGCCGCACTCCCTCGCCCCCGGGCGGCCCTCCCGCCGCGTCCCTCCGTGAACGGTAGGGCTTCCTCGGCAGGTTCCGGCGGAGGTCGGCGCCACCGGGGGACGCGACGTCGGTCAGCCGGCGTCGGTCAGCCGGCGTCGGTCAGTCGGCGTCGGTCAGTCGGTGTCGGTCAGCCGGCGTCGGTCAGCCGGCGTCAGTCAGCTGTGGCCGGGAGGCGGCCGGGAGTCGGCCAGGAGTCGCAGACCACCGGACCGGGCAGGAGGGCTGCGGCTGCCACCACCCGTTTGCCTCGCGGGTGCGGGCGAGTGGAAGGATGACCTCAGGCAGCAGTCGGTCGCTCGATCAGCGCCGCACCGACACCCTTCGCACAAGGAGCAGGCCAGTGGCGGACAACGCCGGCACCGTGTTCGACGTCGTGATCCTCGGCGGCGGGAGCGGCGGCTACGCCGCGGCGCTGCGCGGGGCGCAGCTCGGGCTCTCGGTGGCCCTCATCGAGAAGGACAAGCTCGGCGGCACCTGCCTGCACCGCGGCTGCATCCCGACCAAGGCGCTCCTGCACGCCGGCGAGGTGGCCGACTCGGCCCGCGAGAGCGCGCAGTTCGGCGTCAACGCCACGTTCGAGTCCATCGACATGGGCGGGGTCAACAAGTACAAGGACGGCGTGGTCGCCAAGCTCTACAAGGGCCTGCAGGGCCTGGTGAAGAGCCGCGGCATCACCTACGTCGAGGGCTACGGCAAGCTCGTCGCCCCCAACGCCGTCGAGGTCGAGGGCACCCGCTACGAGGGCCGCAACGTCATCCTCGCCACCGGCTCGGTGTCCCGCTCCCTGCCCGGCCTCGAGGTCGACGGCCAGCGCGTCGTCACCTCCGAGCACGCCCTGCAGCTGGACCGCGTGCCCGCGTCGGTCGTGGTGCTCGGCGGCGGCGTCATCGGCGTCGAGTTCGCCAGCGCCTGGAAGAGCTTCGGCGTCGACGTCACCATCGTCGAGGCGCTGCCCCGCCTGGTCCCGGCCGAGGACGAGCAGACCTCCAAGGCCCTCGAGCGCGCCTTCCGCAAGCGCGGCATCACCTTCAAGACCGGCGTGCGCTTCTCGGGCGTGCAGCACACCGACACCGGCGTGCGGGTCTCGCTGGAGAACGGCGAGAGCATCGACGCCGAGCTGCTGCTCGTGGCCGTCGGCCGCGGCCCCAACGCCACCGGCATGGGCTTCGAGGAGCAGGGCGTCGCGATGGAGCGCGGCTGGGTGCTGGCCAACGAGCGCCTGCAGACCAACGTGCCCAACGTCTACGCCGTCGGCGACATCGTCCCCGGCCTGCAGCTGGCCCACCGCGGCTTCGCCCAGGGCATCTTCGTGGCCGAGGAGATCGCCGGGCTCAACCCCGCCCCCATCGACGAGCTCGGCATCCCGCGGGTCACCTACTGCGAGCCGGAGATCGCCTCGGTCGGGCTCAACGAGAACGCCGCGCGCGAGAAGTACGGCCAGGACGAGGTCGAGACCCTCACCTACGACCTCGCCGGCAACGGCAAGAGCCAGATCCTCAAGACCCAGGGCTTCGTCAAGCTCATCCGGCAGAAGGGCGGCCCGGTCGTGGGCGTCCACATCGTCGGCTCGCGGGCCGGCGAGCTCGTCGGCGAGGCCCAGCTGATCTACAACTGGGAGGCATTCCCGGAGGAGGTCGCCCAGCTCGTGCACGCCCACCCGACCCAGAACGAGGCTCTCGGCGAGGCCCACCTGGCGCTGGCCGGCAAGCCGCTGCACGCCCACGGCTGAGCCGTCCGGAGACGATCGACGCACCGCCCAACAGCCCACCACTTGTCGCAGCAGACGTAGGAACGAGGAGAGCCCATGCCGTTCTCGGTGACCATGCCGGCGCTCGGGGAGAGCGTGTCCGAGGGCACCGTCACCCGGTGGCTGAAGAAGGAGGGGGAGCAGGTCGAGGTCGACGAGCCGCTGCTCGAGGTCTCGACCGACAAGGTCGACACCGAGATCCCCTCCCCCGCCGCCGGCGTCCTGCAGCGCATCGTGGTGGGCGAGGACGAGACGGTGCCGGTGGGCGCCGAGCTCGCGGTGATCTCCGACGGCGCCGAGCCGGCCGCGCCCGCTCCGGAGGCCGCCGCCCCCGCCCAGCAGGAGGCTCAGGCAGGCTCCGGGGCCGAGTACCCGGCCGCCCCCGCGGGTGTGCCGACGCCGTCGCCGGAGCCGCAGGTGCTGCCGGCACCCGCCGCCGAGGAGGCTCCGTCCGCCGCGGCGTCCGCCGGCGCCGGTGCCGCTGGCGGCACGCCGGTCACCATGCCGGCGCTGGGCGAGAGCGTCACCGAGGGCACCGTCACCCGGTGGCTGAAGGCCGTCGGCGAGAGCGTGGAGGTCGACGAGCCGCTGCTCGAGGTCTCCACCGACAAGGTCGACACCGAGATCCCCTCGCCGGTCGCCGGCACCCTGCTGTCGATCTCGGTCGGCGAGGACGAGACGGTGCCGGTGGGCGCCGAGCTGGCCCGGATCGGCGACGCCTCCGCGGCGCCGGCCCCGGCTCCGGCCGCCGCTGCTCCCGCACCGGCGCCGGCCGCCCCGACGCCGACGCCGGCTCCGGCTCCCGCGCCGCCGGCGTCCACCGCGCCGGCGCTGGTTACCCCGGCCCCGGCCCCGGTGCCCTCCTCGGCGCCCACCCCCAACCCGCCCCAGCCCGCCCCGGCCGCCCCCGCCCCCGCAACAGCAAAGGCGGTAGACAACACCCCGGACCACCCGAAAAACGACGACGGGGC
>JBQCIO010000131.1:0-8963 GCA_051953655.1 Motilibacteraceae bacterium | reverse complement strand
CGGGCCCCCGCCCCCCCGGGGCCCCGCGGGGGGTGCCGGCCGCCCCCCCCGGGCAGGGTGGGGCCGGGGGGCCGGGGCGCGCCCCGCCCCCGCGACGTCAGAAGGCGAACCCGAGCTCGGTGAGCGCCGCCTCGGCGATCTCGCGGTCCTCGTTGTAGTGGCCACCGGAGATCCCCAGCCCGCCGACGACCTCGCCGTCGACGGTGAGCGGAAAACCGCCCGCGAACGCGGTCAGGCGCGGCCGGTGGGCGATCTGGGCCACCCCGGCGTCGGCGTCGAGGAAGTCCCGCCAGGCGTGCGTCGGGATGCCGTAGGCGGCGGCCGTCCAGGCCTTGTCGATGGCGATCTCGACCGAGAGCAGCGGGGCCTTGTCCATCCGGGTGAAGGCCTTCAGGATCCCGCTGCTGTCCACCACAGCGATGATCATGGCCTTGCCGCGGTCGCTGGCGGCACGGATCGCGGCGTCGATGAGCTGCTGTGCGGTCGCCGCGCTGATGCTCGCGGACACCACGGTGGTGACGGACGTGCTCATGGTTCCTCCGGGACCGAGGGGTCGGCCGTGCCGACCGGTGGGAGCACATGCTGTCCAGACTCCGGGGACCGCGCAATGCGTGACGGGACACAGGGACGGCCGATTCCGGTGCGTTCAGGGCAGATCTGCCTCGCGTTCCGAACGTGGGTCAAGTGCACTTGACGTCAAGAGGACTTGACGTCAGAGTGCGGTGCATGACGACACCGCTGCTCGACCGGTCCTTCCGCTGGCTGCTCGACACCGATGGCAACCTCTACGGCGACGAGCAGGAACGGCTGCGCTGGTACGAGGGGACCGCCGCGGCCTCCGGCGTGCAGGCGGTCGTGTTCCCCTGGGCCCTTGCCGCCGTGACCTGGTGGCAGGGGCGCGCCGCCGGTCCGGCCGTCATCGCGCTCGGGTTCGCCTACCTGCTGCCCTTCTACGTCTGCAAGGTCTACGTGGCCCGGCGCAGGGTGCGCGTCTTCCCGGCCGGCTGGAACCGCAAGCGCATGCTCCTGACGGTGCTCACGCTGCTCCCGCTGGCCCTGTCGTTCGCCGGGCTGCTGCACGCCTA
This sequence comes from Motilibacteraceae bacterium, assembly GCA_051953655.1. Lineage (GTDB taxonomy): Bacteria > Actinomycetota > Actinomycetes > Motilibacterales > Motilibacteraceae > JBQCHF01. The sequence goes on along the minus strand of JBQCIO010000131.1, from coordinate 7,878 downwards.
CGCGGACACGTACCCCGACTTCGTCCGCGGCGCGGCGGTCGGCGGTCCCGTCGGCACGGCCCTGGCCGTGGTGATGACCGAGTGGTCCCGCCGGCGCCAGCTCCGCCGCGAGCTGGCGCCCGAGGACGTGCTGTGAGCCCGCCCGGCGGTTCCGGCGGTGTCGTCCGCGCCGACCCGTCCGGGCCGCAGGCGTCCGTACGCGTCCGCTCGCGTCGGCAGGAGCAGGGGGTCACCCAGCTGCAGCTGGCCCAGGCCGCCGGCGTGAGCCGGCAGACCATCATCAGCCTGGAGGCCGGCGACTACGCCCCCTCGGTCTTCCTGGCCCTGCGCATCGCCCGCGCCCTGGACACCGACGTGGAGTCCCTCTGGGGCTGAGTCACCCCACCCCCTCCCCTGGTGATCATGCAGAAGATGTAGATCGATCTACATCTTCTGCATGATCACCCTCTAGTGGTGGGGGGTGGGCGGCAGGTCCGGGTCGAGGCCGGCGTAGACGCGCAGGGCGTTGCCACCGAGCACGAGCGGCACCACGTCCTCGGGCAGGCCGAGACCGGCCACGGCGCGGGCGTTGGCCGCGGTGCCGGGCACGCCCGGCCAGTCGGTGCCGAAGATCCAGCGGCTGGCCAGCCGGCCGAGGTCGTGCTTGGCGTAGTACGTCGGCAGCCGCTTGGGGGGCAGGCCGGACAGCTCGATCCAGACGTTCTGGTGCGACAGCGCGAGAAAAGCGGCGGCGTCGTACCACCAGCCGCGGCCACCGTGGGCCAGCACCACGTTCAGCGTCGGGAACATCCGCAGCACCGGGTAGAGCAGCGCGGGGTCGGCGAGCTCGTTCATCGAGCCGGGGAACGACGAGGTGCCGCAGTGCACCACCAGCGGCACGCGGCGCTCCACCAGCACCGAGTACGCCGGGAAGAGCGCCGGGTCGTCCATCCGGAATCCGCCATGGACCGGGTGCAGCTTGAGCGCCGCGGCGCCCCGGTCCAGCTGGCGCTCGAGCTCGCGGTCGATCGGGAAGTGCAGGTGCGGGTTCACGTTCGCCACCGGGCGGAACCGCCGCGGGTTCTGCGCCACCAGCGGCAGCAGGTCCTCGAACCGCTGGTAGCCGGTCGCCTTGGGGCTGTACTCGCAGAACAGCAGCGCGACGTCGACGCCCTCCTGGGCGAACAGGTCGTCCAGCCGCGCCGGGTCCGGGGTGCCGTCCGGCCGCCAGATCTCCCGCAGGATCCCCTCCGGACCGAACTGCTCGGCCCACTCCAGCCACGCCGGGCTCAGCGAGCCGAGCACCGGCACGTGGACGTGCGCGTCGACCAGGACGTTGCCGTCGAGCATCAGGCGGCGCCGGGGTGCGAGGCGACGAACGGGGTGTCGACGTCGAGGTCGCCGACCTTGGCGTAGCCGCCCGGCGAGCCGATCGGCTCGCTGCGCCCGGGCAGCACCTCGGTGAAGAACCTGCGGTCCTCCTCGATGAACTGCGCGTCCTCCTCGAGGACGTGCCGGTCCTGCACGATCGCCTCCACCGGGCAGACCGGCTCGCAGGCGCCGCAGTCGATGCATTCCTTGGGGTTGACGTAGAGCTTGCGCGCGCCGACGTAGATGCAGTCGACCGGGCACTCCTCGATGCAGGTGCGGTCGCGCACGTCGATGCAGGCGGCGGTGATGACGTAGGGCACGAAGGTCTCCGGGGCGGGCAGGTCGGGCGGGTCAGGCGACGGGGGTCGGCACCTCGGGGGTCTGCACCTCGGGTGCCGGCGAGGGCCGCGGCGGCGCGGCGACGACGGAGCCGGCGAGGTCGCGGACCCGGTAGCGCTGCAGCTTCCCGGTGGCGGTGCGCGGCAGCGCGTCGACGACGAGCACGGCGCGCGGGGCCTTGAAGTGCGCCAGACCCTCGCGGCAGAACGCGACCAGCTCGTCGGTGCTGACCGACGCGCCGGCGCGGAGCACGACGCACGCCACCGGCCGCTCGAGCTCCTCGGCGTCGCGCACCCCCACCACCCCCGCCTCCACGACGTCGGGGTGCGCCAGCAGCCGGGACTCGACCTCGGCCGGGGACACCCAGATCCCGCCGGCCTTGATCATGTCGCTGGAGCGGCCGAGGCAGGTGTAGCGCCCGTCCTCACCCTGCACGTAGGTGTCGCCGGTGGCCAGCCACTCGCCCTGGAAGACGGCGCGGGTGGTGGCGGTGCGGCACCAGTAGCCGGTGGCGACCGACTCCCCGCGCACGAACAGCGTGCCGGGGGTCCCCGCCGGCACCGGGACCCCGTTCTCGTCACGCACCTGCACCTCGTAGCCGGGCACGGGCCGGCCGCTCGTGCCCGGCCCGATGTCGCCGGGAGCGTTGGACACGAAGATGTGCAGCGCCTCGGTGCTGCCCAGGCCGTCCAGGATCGGCACCCCGAAGTGGTCGCTCCACCGCCGCTGCAGCGCGGCCGGCAGCGCCTCCCCCGCCGACGTCGCCAGCCGGACGCCGTGCAGCAGGTCCGCGGGCAGCCCGGCGGCCAGCATGGCGGCGAAGAACGCCGGCACCCCGAAGAACAGCGTGGGGCCGTCCTCGCGCACCCGTTCGGCCACGACGTCCGGGGTGGCCCGGCGCGGCTCGAGGATGGTCGTGGCGCCGACGGACAGCGGGAAGAACGCCGAGTTCCCCAGGCCGTAGGCGAAGAACAGCTTGGCCACCGAGAGGCAGCGGTCGTCGGGACGGATGCCGAGCACCTGGCTGGCGTAGGTCTGGCAGACGTGGCGGATGTTCGCGTGCCGGTGCATGGCCGCCTTGGGCGTGCCGGTGGTGCCGGAGGTGTAGAGCCACAGCGCCTGGCTGTCGTCCAGCGTGTCCGCCTCGGCCGCCGGCTCCGCGGCCTCGAGCGCCTGCTCCCACGCCACCCGTGTCACATGGGCGGGCACCCCCGGCTCGGCGCCGCCCACGACCACCAGGTGGGTGACCGCGGACGAGGAGCGCAGCGCCTCCGACGCGACGTCGGAGAACTCCGCGGTGCAGACCAGCACCCTGGCCCGGGAGTCGGCGAGGATCGCGCCCAGCTCGGCCCCGGTGAGCATGGTGCTGACCGGCACGGCCACGATGCCGGCCCGGAACGCGCCGAGGATGCCGGCCAGCAGCTCGGGGGTGTCGGCCATGCAGAACATGACCCGCTCCTCACGGCGCACGCCGAGGGCGAGGAACGCGCCGGCCACCCGCGAAACCAGGTCCGCCAGGCCGGCGTAGCTCAGGTCCGCACCCTGGTAGCGCACCGCGGTGCGGCCACCCGCGCCGTCCCGCACGTGCCGGTCGACCAGGTAGGTCGCGGCGTTGAACGGGACGCTGCTGAACCCGACCGGGTGAAGGGCGCTGGGCACGGACATCGTCGTCGCTCCCTGGGTGGTGGCTGGCCGTCAGACGCGAGTGGTGTCGAAGTCTGCCCGCTGCCCGGTGCCGTAGCGACGCAGGGCGCCCTCCGGCCCGGAGGCGTTCGGTCGGTTGAAGACCCAGTTCTGCCAGGCGGACAGGCGGGCGAAGACCTTGGTCTCCACCGTCTCCGGCCCCACGAAGCGCAGGTTGGCCTCCAGACCGGTGAGGGCGTCGGGGCTGAGCGCCGCCCGCTCTTCCAGGGCGATCCGCAGCTCGTCGTCCCAGTCCAGGTCGTCGGGGGTCATGGTGACCAGCCCGAGCCCGGCGGCGGCCGCGGCGTCCAGCCGCTCGCCGGTCCGGGCGAGCGCCGCACCGAGCGCGTCGTCGTGGCCCCAGAACCGCGACTGGAGCCGGGTCAGGCCGTTGCCCATCGGGTAGGGGCCGGCGTTCGCGGCGCCGACGACCAGGACTGCCGGCTCGGCGTCCGGGTCCACGTCCTCGAACACGCCGTCCAGCATGTACTGCCGGTCGCAGGCCAGGGCGAGCTCGAGCAGGCTGCCGGCGAAGCAGCTGCCCGGCTCGATCACGGCCACCAGGCTGCGGCTGGTGACGTCGAGCCGCTTGAGCGTCCGCTTGTAGAAGTGGCGCACCTCGTTGACGAACCAGTCCTGCGCGAGCTCCTCGAGCTGGGCGTCGTACGCCAGCACGGCGTCCACGTCGCCCACCGTCCGGAACACCCAGGTGCCCAGGTCGGGCTCGTTGGTGCGCAGATGCAGCACCAGGTCGTCCAGGGAGCGGGTGAGCGCCAGCGGCCAGTAGCCGACGCCGGCGGTCCGCACCGCGGCGGCGTCGGCGGGCGGCGGGACGTCCGGCCCCAGCGCGGTGATCTCCACCCGCCGGGCGCCCCGGTCCAGCCGCGCCCGCAGGTAGGGGTAGCTGACGACGTCGCCGTCGTCGGTGCGCTCGAGCGGGGTGAGCGGCACGCCCGGCCCCTCGCCGCGGCGCGGGGAGGCGGCGGCAGCCGCCCGGGCCCGTTCCAGGACCGACTCGAGGAAGCTGCTGCGCGGAGCCAGCGCGTCGACGAGCCCCCACTCGACGGCCGTGCGGCCCTTCACCCCGTCGGCCTTGGTGGAGAAGACGTCGGCGCGGTCGCGGCGCACGTGCCGCTTGTCCACCACCCGGGTCAGACCGCCGGTGCCGGGCAGCACCCCGAGCAGCGGCACCTCGGGCAGCGACACCGCACTGGACCCGTCGTCGACGAGCACGATCTGCTCGCACGCCAAGGCCAGCTCGTAGCCGCCGCCGGCCGCGGTGCCGTTGACCGCGGCGAGGTAGGTCTGGCCCGAGCAGCCGCTGGCGTCCTCGATGCCGTTGCGGGTCTCGTTGGTGAACTTGCAGAAGTTCACCTTCCACACGTGCGAGGACTGAGCCAGCATCTTGATGTTCGCCCCGGCGCAGAACATCCGGTCCAGGCCGCCGGTCACGACGACGGCACGCACCTGCGGGTGCTCGAAGCGCAGCCGCTGCACCGCGTCGTAGAGCTCGATGTCCACGCCCAGGTCGTAGCTGTTCATCTTCAGCTCGTAGCCGGGAACCAGCCCGCCCTGCTCGTCGACGAGCAGGGTGAGCACGGCGACCTCGCCGTCCACCGAGAGCCGCCAGTGACGGTAGCGCTCCGGGGAGGTGGCGAAGGAGACCGGCCCGGGCTGCGAGGGCTGGGCGACGGACCGGTCCGCGGGCAGCGGGGAGGGAGCAGCGGTGTCGGCGACGGCGGTCACGGCTGTCCTCTCGCAGGGGACCTTCGCCCCTCAGACTCCACTGCACGACGGCGTAGCGTCAAGAGGTTGTAGTACGTCGGGCGGGCAGCCCACGCCGACTGCGTGCATGAGGCATTCCGGCGCGGCGCACCCGGTGCGCGGCCCACGGGGGCCGCGCACCGGTAGGCTCTCGCGCCGCCGGAGCAGGTGGCCCCGGCGAGCGGCTCGGACTCTCGGGAGGCGCTGTGGCCTGGTCCAGCGCGGACACGGTGGACGGGGAGGACGTCGTCGGGTCGCGGCGGCGCGAGACCGGTGCGGTGAGCGCCCGGTCGCTGCTGCTGACGATGCTCGGGGAGTTCGCGCTGCCCCGTCGCGAGCCGGTCTGGACCGGCACGTTCGTGGCGGCGCTGTCCGAGGTCGGCGTGGAGGAGAAGGCGGCCCGGCAGGCGCTCGCGCGCACCGCCGCCGAGGGGCTGCTGCTGCCGGACCGCGTGGGCCGGCGCACCCGCTGGAGCCTGTCCCCCGCGGCGCTGCTGCTGCTCGAGCGCGGCGCGGAGCGGATCTACGGCTTCATGCGCCAGCAGCGCCGGTGGGACGGCCGGTGGCTGGTCCTCGCGGTCACCGTGCCGGAGAACCAGCGCCAGCTGCGGCACCGGCTGCGCACGCGCCTCACCTGGGCGGGCCTGGGCTCCCCCGCGCCCGGCCTCTGGGTCGTCCCGGACGCCGGCCGCGAGGACGAGGTGCAGGCGATCACCAAGGAGCTGGGCATCGTCACCAGCGTCATGTCGTGGGTCGGCCCGTCCGCCGGCATCGGCGACCCGCAGGACGTGGTCGCCGCGGCCTGGATGCTCGACCAGGTCGAGCAGGCCTACCACGACTTCGTCGTCGCGTTCTCCCCGCGCCGCCCCGAGAAGGCGGCCGAGACGTTCACGGCGCAGGTCGAGCTGGTGCAGGCCTGGCACCGCTTCCCGTTCCTCGACCCCGCCCTGCCGGCCGAGCTGCTCGACCACGACTGGCCCGGGCCGTCGGCGGCCGCCCTGTTCCACCGCTGCCACGACCGCTGGCACCGCAAGGCGCAGGCGCACTGGGACGTGCTCGCCGAGGCGGCCGCGTCCCGGACCTGACGCACGAACCGTTGCTGCGGGGGCGTCAGGCGTTGTCCTGCCGCCAGAACCGCACGTAGTCGAACTCGACGCCCATCTCGTTGATGCCCTGGGCCGGCGGGCTGATCCAGCCGGCGAACCTCCCCGGCTCGTACTCCGGCTGCATGAGCGAGGCCACCGCGGCCCGGTCGTCGGCCGACGGCAGCCACCCGTCCTTCTGCGTCTCCCACTCGGCGTCGGAGAGGATCTGCCCGTCCGGGCTCACGTGCGACGAGGCGTAGACGCCCACCTGCCGGTTGAAGCCCTCGTGCGGGAGCGTGAGGCGGTGCGGTAGCCCGCGCTCCTCCAGCGCCTGGTTCCACCGCCGCACGCCGTTGCGGCAGTCGGCCACGTACTCGTCGCGCAGGTCGAGGTTGAGCGAGTTGAGCATCGGCACCGTCTCGGTCACGAACCGCCCGTCGACGACGCGGGTCATCTCGCGGGTCGCGCCCACCAGCACGTGGTCGTCCTTGCGTCGCGGCTCCATCCACCGGCCCTTCAGCCCGGCGGTGAAGTAGGCCGCGGCGTTGCTGGACAGCTCCGAGCCGAAGAGGTCCATCGACACCGAGAACTGGGAGTTCAGGTACTTCTGGATGACGTCCAGCGGGATCCCGCCGAGCGGCAGCACGTCCTCGGTGTCGTGCTCGGCCATCAGCTGGGCGGTGCGCTCCACCACCCGCTGCACGCCGGTGGTGCCCACGAACATGTGGTGGGCCTCCTCCTTGAGCATGAACTCGCAGGTGCGCGCCAGCGGGTCGAAGCCGCTCTCCTTCAGCGTGCCGAGCTGGTACTTGCCGTCCCGGTCGGTGAAGTAGGTGAACATGAAGAAGTTGAGCCAGTCGGTGGTGTCCTCGTTGAACGCCCCGAGGATGCGCGGGCTGTCGACGTCGCCGCTGTTGCGCTTGAGCAGCTCCTCGGCCTCGTCCCGCCCCTCCCGGCCGAAGTGCGCGTGCAGCAGGTAGACCATCGCCCACAGGTGACGGCCCTCCTCGACGTTCACCTGGAACAGGTTGCGCAGGTCGTAGAGGCTCGGCGCGGTGCGCCCCAGGTGGCGCTGCTGCTCCACGCTGGCCGGCTCGGTGTCGCCCTGGATCACGATGAGCCGCTGCAGCTCGGCGCGGTACTCCCCCGGCACGGTCTGCCAGGCCGGCTCGCCCTTGTGCTGCCCGAAGCCGATGGTGCGCGCGCCGTCGCGCTCAGCCAGGAAGATGCCCCAGCGGTACTGCTCCATGGGCACGAACTCGTAGTGGGCCCAGCCGTCCCGGCCGACGGCGACGGCGGTGCGCAGGTAGACGTCCTTGGTGGGCAGCGACGGGCCGAGCGTCTTCCACCAGTCGAGGAACTTCGGCTGCCAGCCCTCGAGGGCGCGCTGCAGCCGCCGATCGGTGGCGAGCTCGACGTTGTTGGGGATCCGCGTGGAGTAGTCGATGCGGCTCACCGGACCGGAGGGGTCCGGGGCCGAGCCGATCCGCTCGTCGGTGGTCGTCATCGTGCGCCTCCTGCCGAGTCCCGCGCCCCGAGGGAGAGACGTGCCACGGGGTCAACGGCGGTCGTCAGGAGAATGTAGCAGGTCCGGCAACCACCCCAAAATATGAAAGCCCCCCCCCAAAAACACAACAATAAAAAACAAAGCAATGCC
>JBQCIO010000130.1:0-23085 GCA_051953655.1 Motilibacteraceae bacterium | reverse complement strand
CTCCGAGGGCTTCACGACGACGGTGCAGCCCGCCGCCAGGGCGTAGGGCACCTTCTGGGCAAAGATGATCGTCGGGAAGTTCCACGGGACGATCGCCCCGACGACGCCGACGGGCTCGCGGACCACGATGCCCAGGTACTGCTCGCCCAGGGCGTTGTGCGCGTCGCCGTAGGCGTGCTGGGCGAGCGTGGCCGCGTAGAACCAGAGCTCCGCGCTGGCCGCGACCTCCCCGCGCGCCTGGCTGATCGGCTTGCCGCTCTCGAGCGCCTCGAGCCGGGCCAGGTCCTCGAGCTCGCGCTCGATGAGCTCGGCCACCCGGCGCAGCACACGGGCCCGTTGCGAGCCGGTCGCGCGAGGCCACGGGCCCTCGTCGACCGCCCGGCGCGCCGCCGCGACGGCGCGGTCGGTGTCCGCCGCGCCGCCTCGGGGGAATCGGCTGACCACCTGGTCGTGCGCGGGGCTGACCCGGTCGAAGGTCTCCCCGGACAGCGCGTCCACCGACGCGCCGTCGATCAGCATGTGGAATGTCTGTGCGGTGAGCATCCTCATCGTCCCTTGAAATGGGGGGCGCGCTTCTCCCGGAAGGCCGCCACCCCCTCGTGGAGGTCCTCGGTGGAGACGGACAGGGCTCCGGCGAGCGCCTCGAACCCCTCGAGCACGTGGCTGGCGGCGGTGGGCGCCGACATGACCTTCTTGGCGAGCTGGCCGGCCACCGCCGGCTGGTCGACCCGCCGGCGGACCAGGTCGTCGACGGCGTCGTCGAGGTCCTCCGGTGCGCAGGCGGACGTGACCAGCCCGGTACGGCGCGCCTCGAGCCCGTCGACGACCTGCGACAGCAGCACCATCTCCCGGGCCCGCACCGGCCCGACGGCCGCGGCCAGGCGGGCGGTCCCGCCCCAGCCCGGCAGCGTGCCGATGCCGACCTCGGGCAGGCCCAGGCTCGCCGTGGCGGTCGCGACCCGGAAGTCGCAGTCCAGCGCGAGCTCGAGGCCGCCGCCGAGCGCGTGCCCGTGCACCTTCGCCACCGTGGGCTGAGGCATCGCGGCCAGCTGTGCGGTGACGCGGTGCCCCACCGCGATCCAGGTGCGCCGCGCGGAGTTGGCGTCGTGGCTGGCGAACTCGGTGACGTCCGCGCCCACGGAGAAGCTCGCGCCGGCACCTGCGAGCACCACGACGCGGACCGAGTCGTCCTCGGCGAGCCGCTGCAGCTCTGAGCCGAGGCGGCGGAGCATCTCCAACGTGAGGGCGTTGCGCTTGGCCGGGCGGTCGAGCGTCAGCCGCGCGACCGCGCCGTTCTGGGCGACAAGGACGTTCACGCGTGCCGTCCCAGGGCCGGGAGCAGGCCGCCGGTGTCCTTCGCGAAGAGCGCCGGGTCCATGCGCTCGAGCGGGTCCGCGACGAGGAGGGGGAACTCGGCCTTGTCCAGGACGTCGCGCTGAAGGTCCACGCCCGGGGCGATCTCGATGACGGTCAGGCCCTCCGGGCGCAGCTCGAGCACGGCGCGCTCGGTGACGTAGCGGACCTGCTTGCCCTGCGCGAGCGCCTGCTTGCCGGAGAACGTGACCCGTGCGACGTCGCGGGTCAGCTTGGCCACCGGCCCGTCGGCGCGGATGACGAGCCCGGACTCGTCGACGGCGATGTCGCGCTTCCCGGCGGTGAAGTAGCCGGCGAAGACGATCCGGGGAGACCCGTTCACGATGTCGGCGAACCCGCCGACTCCAGCGGTCACGTGCGGGCGAGATGGCAGGTAGGACACGTTCACGTTGCCGTGCCGGTCGATCTCCAGGAAGGAGAGCATGGCGGCGTCGATGCCGCCGCCCTGCAGCAGGGTGAACTGGTCCGCGCTCTGCATGATGGCGTCGGGGTTGAGCGCGCAGCCGAACGCGAAGCCGGTGAGGGGGAATCCGCCCACCGGGCCCTGCTCGATGACCCAGGTGACCGCCTCGCCGTGGCCCTCCTCGTGCAGGACCCGCGGGATGCCGGCCGAGATGCCGAAGCCGAGGTTCACGATCCACCCCGGCCGCAGCTCGCGGGCCGCCCGCCGGGCGATCACCTTCTCCAGGCCGAAGTCCAGCGGCTCCACATGGTGGTCGGGAGCGAAGATCTCGCCGGAGAGCGCGGGATCGTGGGGGGTCTGGGTGGTCTGCCACTGCGTCGGCGCGAGGACCACCGCGTCCACGAGGATCCCGGGCACCCGCACCTGCTGCGGGGGGATGGTGCCCGCCTTGACCAGGCGCTTGACCTGGGCGATGACCAGCCCGCCGTTGTTGTGCGCGGCGTAGGCCTGGTCCAGCGCCCCGAGCGGGGAGCCCTCGTGCTCGTAGGTCAGGTTGCCGTGCTCGTCGGCGGTAGTGGCCCGCAGGATCGCGACATCGGGGCGGATGGCCGGGTAGGACAGGTACTCCCGGCCGTTCACCTCGACGACGTCGACGTAGTCCTTGGGGGTCGAGGGCGTGAGGGCGCCGCCCTGACGGCGCGGGTCGATGAAGGAGTCCAGGCCGACCGTGGTGACGACCGACGGCTGCCCCGCCGCCCCGGCGCGGTGCTGCTGGAAGAGGACCCCGCTGGGGAGGTTCCACGCCTCGATCGAGTCCTCGGCGATGCGCTGCCAGATGAGCGGCGGCTCCATGGCGGAGGGGCCGCTGGGGTAGGACCCGGCGAGGATCCGGCGCAGCAGCGTCGGCGCGGCGATGTGGTCGACGCCCTTGACGCCGTACATGTCACCGGCGGCGATCGGGTGGACCGTGGTGAGTCCGCGCGGTGAGCCGGTGCGTGCGTGGTGCTCTCCGAGGGCCCGTAGGACCTCGTCGGGGCAGCCCAGTGCGGAGGAGGAGGACACGGTGACGACCGCGCCGTCGGGGATGAGCTCGACGGCCTCGGCGGCCGAGAGCACGCGGGTCTGCTTGCCGTCGCGGGCGGGGCGGATCACGCGACACCACCAGGAGCGTCGATGATCTCGGACAGGTGCACGGTCCGGTGCTCCCGCGCCGACAGCCGGGCGGCGAGGGCGATGGCGAGGCTCGCCACACCGTCGCCGGCGGTGCAGGTCGGGGCGCCGGTCCCGCCCACGGCCGCGGCGAACGCCTCGAGGATGACCACGTAGAGGTCCTCGCGCTCGCCGACCTCGACCTCGGTCTCCACCCCGTCCCGGCGCAGCACGAGCTGTCCGACGGGGTCCTGGGTGAGCACGTCGCGCAGGTACAGGGAGGCGTCGCTTCCGTGGACCTCGACGGCGGTGAAGGCGTGCGGCACCGCGAACGACTCGTGCGTGGTCGCGACGGCGCCGTCCTCGAGCGTCATCACGCAGAAGGCGGTGTCTTCGATGCCGGGCCCGCCGAAGGCCTGGCTCGCGGTCACCGCGGTCACGGTGGTGACCTCGCGGCCGGTCAGGAACCGCAGGGTGTCGGCGTCGTGGACGGTGATGTCGAGGATGACTCCGCCGCCGGCCTCCGCGTCGGTGATGCGCCAGCCGCGCAGCCGCTCGGGCAGGAACACCGCGTGGTGCATGCGGACGGCGCGCAGCTCACCCACGGTGTCGTCGACGACCAGCTCGCGGGCCCTGCGGATGACCGCGGAGGAGCGCAGGTGGTGGTTCGTGGCGACGACGACGCGGTGGGCGGTGCCGGCGTCCACGATCGCCTGCGCGTCGGCCACGGTCAGGGCGAGCGGCTTCTCGCACAGGACGTGCAGACCGGCCCGCGCGGCCCAGACGGCCTGCTGCGCGTGCCGCTCGTTGGTGCTGCTGATGTAGACCGCGTCGACGCCCCAGCCGCGGACGTCCTCGAGGTCGGTCGTCCAGCAGGCCAGGTCGTGGTCGGCGGCGTAGGACCGCGCGCGGTCGGCGCTGGAGCTCATCACGCCCGCGACGTCGTGGCCGGTGGCCCGCAGGGCCGGGATCACGCGCGTCGCCGCGATGTCGCTGGCTCCTACCAGAGCCCATCTCATGAGGTCGCACCTCCGTCGTAGTGGCAGCCGCAGGAGGCCCGCACCGACAGCGAGTTCGGGATGACGACGTCGCCGTCCGCCTCCCCGTCGTCCATGTAGGCCAGGAGCTTCTCCCCGGCGATCGAGCCGATGAGGGCGGGCCGGGAGTGCACGGTCGTCAGCGGCGGGATCGTGTAGCGGGCACCGAGGACGTCGTCGAACCCGACGACGCGGATCTCCTCGCCCACCTGCACGCCGGCATCTGTCAGCGCGGCCAGGGCGCCGATGGCGACGTTGTCGTTGTAGGCGAAGATGGCGTCCGGGCGCTTCTCGCGCCGTTTGACCAGCTCCCGGGCCGCGTCGTAGGCGGCGTCCCGGGTCGGCGTGGCCGGCACCGTGGCGAGCTGCCCGGTCCCTCCGGTGACGGCGAGGGCCGTCACCAGCCCCTCCTCGCGCTCGATGAAGGGGGAGGATCCCGCGAAGCCGCCCAGCATGGTGATCCGTCGCGCGCCGTGCTCGAGCAGGTGCTCGCCCGCCTTCCGCGCGCCGCCCTGGTTGTCCGAGCCCACATACGGCGCGAGCGCCCCCGGGACGCGCCGGGAGACCAGCACGACCGGGATGCCGGCCCTACGCAGCCGGGCCAGGTGGTCCTCCGGCGTCCCGAGAGCAGCCATGAGGAGGACGCCGTCGACGCGGTTCTCGAGCATCACCTCGATCTGGCGCTTCTGGCTGGCCAGGGACTCGGAGTGCTGCGTGAACAGCAGGGTCCCGCCGTGCTCGCTGATCTTGGTCTCCACCCCGGCGACGAGCTCGGCGGAGAACGGGTTGGCGATCGAGGCGACGATCAGCCCGACCGTGCCGGTCTTGCTGCTCCGCAGCCGAGCCGCGGCCCGGTTGTAGACGTAGCCGAGCCGGTCGATCGAGGCCAGCACCCTGGCGCGCGTCTCCTCCGCCACCAGCGGGCTCTCCCGCACGACGAGCGAGACCGTCGCCTTGGAGACCCCCGCATCCTCCGCGATCGTCGCGAGCGTGACTTTCCGCTCCACCCGCCGCTCCCTCTTAGATCGGTCTAAGACGTGGCCATGTCAGCCGAGGGGCTGGGAGGAAGGCAAGACCGTCCGCGCGATCGTTACCTTCTCGTAACCAAAAGAAAGACATTATGTTCGCTGATGAGCGCATACAGATCACGGTTCCATAACGCTCATGAGTCTGCTCTTGCGTCGATCGGTGGCAGCACCGCCACACTCTGCGCCGTTAGACCAATCTAAGGACGGATGTCATGAGCGATCTCCCCCTGTCCGTGGACTACGTCGTCGTGGGCGCAGGTGCCGCGGGCTGCGTCGTCGCCAACCGGCTCAGCGAGGACGGCTCGTCGGTGCTCCTGGTCGAGGCCGGCGGACGGGACATCAACCCGCTGATCCACATCCCGGTGGGCTTTACCAAGCTCACGACCCCGGACGTCAACTGGGGCTTCGAGACCGTCCAGCAGCCGCAGATGAACGGCCGCGAGATGTGGTACCCGCAGGGGCGCACCTTGGGTGGTTCCACCTCCATCAACGCGATGATCTACATCCGGGGCAACCGCTACGACTACGAGCGGTGGGAGGACCTCGGCAACAAGGGCTGGGGCTACGACGGGGTGCTCCCGTACTTCCGCAGGTCCGAGCACCACGAGCGGTACGCGAACGAGTACCACGGCTACGGCGGCGACATGGCGGTCAGCAGCCAGATCGAGTGCAACCCGCTGTCCAAGGCCTTCGTCCGCGCGCTGCAGGAGCTCGGGGTGCCCTACAACGCGGACGTCAACGGCGCCGACCAGTTCGGCGTGACCTTCTACGACGTCACCCAGCGCAACGGGCGCCGCGAGAGCGCGTCGACGGCGTTCCTGCGGCCGGCGCGCGACCGGGACAACCTCTACGTCGTCACCCGTGCCCTGGCCTCCCGCGTCGTGGTCGAGCACGGCCGCGCGGTCGGGCTCGAGTTCCTCACCCAGGACGGCACGCAGCGGACCACCGTCCGCGCCGAGCGCGAGGTCATCTTGAGCGGCGGCGCCGTGAACTCACCCAAGCTGCTGATGCTCTCCGGCATCGGTGACGCCGCCGAGCTCGAAGCCGTGGGGGTCAAGCCCGTTCACCACCTACCGGGCGTAGGCAAGAACTTCCAGGACCACATGGACGTCTACCTCACCGCCGAGACCGAGCCGGTCAGCTACAACCGGGAGGACCGGTGGGACCGAGCAGCCCGCCACATGTTCCAGGACCTGCTCTACCGCAAGGGACCGATGACCGCGGCCGTGTGCGAGGCGGGCGCCTTCGTCCACAGCCGCGAGGGACTTCCTGCCCCGGACATCCAGATCCACTGTCTGCCCGCCTACGTGATCGACCACGGCAGGCAGCGTCGTAAGGGACACGGCATCACCATCAACACGTGCAACCTGCGCCCGCACAGCGTGGGGTCGGTCCGGCTGCGTTCTGCCGCCGTCACGGACCACCCGCTGATCGACCCCAACTTCTGCGGCGACCCGGACGGCTACGACTGGTCGGTGTCCATGGAGGGCTTCCGCTGGGGGCGCCGCATCCTCCAGACCGAGGCCTTCAAGCCGTTCATCAAGCATGAGTTCATGCCGGGCACGAAGGTGCAGTCCGACGAGGAGGTCCGGGAGTACGTCCGCGCCTGGTCGAAGACCGACTACCACCCGGTGGGGTCGTGCAAGATGGGCAGCGACGAGCTGGCCGTGGTGGACACCCAGCTGCGCGTCCACGGGCTCGAAGGGCTGCGCGTCGTCGACGCGTCGGTCATGCCGACGCTCATCTCCGGCAACACCCAGGCGCCCTCCATCATGATCGGCGAGAAGGGTGCCGCCATCATCCGCGCGGGCGACCTCGTCTGAGGCTGATGCCACGCCGGGCCGGGCCATGTGTCTGGTCAGCTGAAGAGCGCGGCGGCGAGGACGGCGTGGCCGATGCGGTCGAGCAGCGGCCACCGGGCCGAGTGCGTGACGAGCACGAGCACGAGCACGAGCGGGGTGGCCCAGCGCAGCGTCACTCGTCACGGAAGCCGCGAGGGCGCAGCCGCGTCTCGGGCTGGTCAGGCGGGGGCGGGGCGAGGTGTGCACCCCATGGCCGTGCGCACGGTCGAAGCCATGTCCTCCCGCTCGCCCGCGAGACTGCGGGTCTTGTGGTCGTCCCGCTCTACCGGCGGTTCCGCGTGCCCGTCGTCGTCATCGCGTCCATCAGCAGGTCGAGCAGCCGCTCGGGCGCGGCGCGCTGATGCTCAGCGCCGGCGGCGAGCGTGCCGCCGACCAGGGACATGAGCATGTCGCTGCTCGGTACGTCCTCGCGCAGCACTCCCTGGGCCACGCCGCCAGGCGCAGCTCCTCGACGGCTCCGGTCATCTGCTCGCGCGTCCGCGAGCCCAGCCGTTCGTTCTGCAAGAGGGTCTCGAGCGTCTCCGCCATGCCGTGCTTCGTGGACACGTGGTCCAGCACCTGCGACATCCACGCCCGCAGGGCGCAGTCCGCCGGCAGCCCGCCTTCCGATGACCGGCGTGGCCCGGAACGGGAGACTCGGCATGCAACCGCACCGGCGGGGGCCGCGTGTAGGGCTATGACAGGAACGGGCGAACGGTTCGGGGGGACGTGGGCATGGACAGCCGGGGACGCGCCGGGTTCGAGGAGTTCTACCGGGCCACCTACGCGCCACTGGTCGCTCAGCTCTACTCCCTGACCGGGGACCACGCTGGCGCCCAGGACGTGGCGCAGGAGGCGTTCGGCCGGGCATGGACCAGGTGGGACGCGGTGAGCGGCTTCGAGAACCCCGGCGCCTGGGTGCGCCTGGTGGGTCACCGGCTGGCGGTGAGTCGCTGGCGCAAGGCCCGGACAGCGCTGCGGTCGCTGGTCCGCCACGGGCCGCCGGCCGACGCCGCGGGACCCGGCCCGGACTCGGTGGCCCTGGTGACGGCCTTGCGGCGCCTGCCCGAGGCCCAGCGCCGTGCGCTCGTGCTGCATCACATGGGCGGTCGGACCGTCGCCGAGATCGCCACCGTGGAGAACGTCGCCGAGGGAACGGTCAAGGCCCGCCTCTTCCGAGGCCGCCAGGCGCTGGCGGCCCTGCTCGCCGACGACGCGACCCCCGACCACCCAGCCGCCGACGGCGCGGCCACCATCCCCTACGAGTGCGGGAAGCAGTGATTCAGATGGACCACCTGGACCTGCAGGACGCCTTCGAGCGGCTCCGCGACGACGTCTCGCGCCACACCGTCCCACCTGCCGCCGGGAGGGTCATCCGCCGGGAGCGACGGCGGCAAGCAGCCCGATGGGTCACCGCCGGAGCTGCCGTAGCCGTCGTCGTGGGCGGCGCCGGCACCTGGGCCTCGCTCCGGCCGGCCGGAGACGTGGTCGCCGGAGTGGCGACGTCGACCGGTCCCGCCCCGACCGCTGCCCGCAGCTCGGAGGGCGGTCAGGCGATCTCGCCGCCGTTCCCCGCGCCGACCGCCGTGTCGCCGTCAGCGACGGTCTCCCCGACGTCGCCCTCGAGCGCGCCGTCCGCCTCTGCCTCGTTGCCGGTCCGCCGGCCGCCGGCCGCACCGGTCCCCAGCCTCGACGTCGAGCTCGCTGTCCAGCCCGGGTCGACCGCCTCGTCGGTCCGACTGACCGCCCGCGTGCACGGGCAGGTTCCAGAGCTCTACGACGGCCTCACCGGGAAGCCGCTGGGAGCCGCCAACGTGGAGCCCACCGGGACCAGGATCGACTGGGGCGACGGCTCGATGCCCGGCGGGAGCGACGGCGGAGACGTGGTCTGCCGCGCCGCCGCCCCGCTCGTCCCTCTGGACGAGACGTTCGGGCAGGGCCTGGAGCACACCTACCCGCGGCCAGGCACCTACACGGTCACCTTCACCGCGACCGCGTGCCCGCCCGTGGGCGGCGTCAGCCGGACCGCGCAGATCACCGTCGGATGAGGTCACCGCGTCATGAGCCGGGCCCTCGTGTCGCCCTGCCGCGCCTTGCCCAGTCCGCCGCCCGGCCTTCCGCTCTGGAACGCGCCGGGCGGCCGGCGGTCAGGGGAGGGGAGACCCGCGCCGAGGTGCAGCGCGAGCTGTTCGCCGCGGTCCGGCGCATATCGGTGGTGTCCGAGCGGCTGCGGCACGGGACCCTAGCGGGTCTTGGGGCGCTCATTCACCACATGGATGCTGAAGCGCTGCACCGGCCCCCTGCGGTTCGATGGGAGCGCCTGATGAGGAGAGTCAGACCACTCCCTTCGTGATCAACAGGCAGCCGTAGGGGCGGCTCTCAGTGGTCTCGACGATCAGTCGCGCGCCGCGCACTCGCTCGTAGAAGGCCAGGCGCTCGACGTGTTCGACCTCGAGCTCTCGTCCCTCCGCCTGCGCCAGGACGTCGAGGACTTCGCGCTGCACGGCGGGCAGTCCGGCGCCGGCCTCGAGGGGCTGCATGACCGCGACGGGGCGGTCGACGAAGGTGTCCACTGGGAGAAGGCTCGCGATGGCGCGAGCCGCGGTCACCAGGTCCGAGCCGGCGAGCCGGACCACCGGCCGGCCGGAGGACTCGGAGGGGTAGTTGCGGTCGACCAGCGCCACGAGGTCACCATGACCCATGGCCGCGAGGCCGTGGAGCAGCTCCGGGGTGATGAGCGGGTCGATCCCTTTGAGCATCGTGAGCATCCCTCGGGGTCAGGAGGGCGAGGGAGCGGTGCGGCGGGACGCCTGCCCGTAGGACCCGAAGTCCCTGCGCACCGAGTCCATCTCCTCGTCGGTGAGTTGGACGGGGTTTCCGATGACGCGGGCTCGCCAGGCGATCTCCGCCGTCGTCTCGATGGCTTCGGCGACCGCCATCGCCTGTGCGAGCCCGGTGCCGACGGCCACCACGCCATGGTTGGCCAGCAGAACTCCGTTCTGGGACCCGAGAGTGCTCACGCAGTTGGCGGCGAGCTCGGCGGAGCCGTAGCGGGCGTAGTCGGCGACGGGAACGGTGCTGCCCGCCTTGGCGAGGATGTAGTGCACGGCCGGAACAGGTTCGCGCAGGGCCGCGAAGGTCGTCGCGAAGGGCGAGTGGGTGTGGACGACGGCGCCCACCTCCGGACGCGCCCGGTAGAGCCCGAGGTGGAGCCCGAGCTCCGAGGTCGGCTCCCACTCGCCCTCGACGACGACCCCCGCCAGATCGGTGACGACGACGTCCGCGGCGGACATGGTGTCGTAACCGGCGCCGCTGGGGGTGACGGCGACCAGTCCGCTCGCGGCGTCTCGCGCCGAGACGTTGCCAGACGTTCCACGCACCAGCCCGGCGTCGACGAGGGATCGTCCGGCGTCGGCGACGCGGGCACGAAGCTCGGCGAGGAGCATGGGGGCCTCCTTGCGGGCCGGTGAGTCGATCGGGAGGGCTCTCGGCGTCCGGCTCAGACGACGAGCACGGCGCGAGCGCGGACCTCGCCGGCCTTGAGCTTGCGCAGGGCTTCCGCGGCGTCCTGCAGCGGGAACGTCTCCACGTGCGACTTGATCTTCCCCGCCGCCGCCAGCGCCAGCACGTCCAGCATCTGCTGGCGCGTGCCCAGCAGCGAGCCGACCACGGTCTTCTCGGTCGCGAACGGCAGGGGACCGACATCGCCGTTGACGCCGATGACGACCGTCCCGCCGGGCCTGGTCAGGCGCAGCGCCTGCTGGACGACGGCGTCGGAGGGCGCGAAGACGATCGAGGCGTCGACGCCGCCGAGGGCGCCGAGGACCTCGTCGGCCTGGTCCGATGCCACACCCGTCGCCCCGAGCTCCTCCGCGAGCTCGAGGTGGTTGCTGCCACGGCTGACCGCGTAGACGTCGGCGCCCGTCAGGGCGGCGGTCTGCAGCACCAGGTGGCCCACGCCGCCCATCCCGAAGATGGCCACGCTCTTGCCGGGAGCGAGGTTCGCCTTCGCGACGCTGCCGTACGCGGTGATACCGGGGCAGAAGAGGGGAGCGGCCTCGGCGAAGTCCAGGTTGTCCGGCAGCGGGTAGGTGTGCGCGGCCTTGGAGATCATGAACTCGGCATAGCCGCCGTTCACGGACTCGCCGGTGATCTCCTTGGACTGGCAGAGGTGGTCCAGGCCGGAGAGGCAGTAGCGGCAGCGGCCGCAGGTGGAGAAGAGGGGCTGCACGCCCACCCGGTCGCCGGGGACGAACCCTTCGACGCCGTCGCCGACCTCCGCCACCGTGCCCACGACCTCGTGCCCGGGGATGATCGGCGTGAAGGACGGGGTGGCCGGCGCCCAGTCGCCCTCGATCATGTGCAGGTTGGAGCGGCAGACCCCGCAGGCGGCAACCTGGATCAGCAGCTCACCGCGGCCGGGCACGGGGCGTTCGACGTCCCGGTAGGACAGCGGGTCCTTCTCGATCGGCAGGAGGGACTCGAGGACGACGGCCTTCATCAGGAATCTCCAAGGGGAGGGTTGGACTCGCGGAGCAGATCAGGGTGAGCGCAGCAGATGGGTGATGACAGCGGTCAGTGCGTGCGCATGACCGTGAAGTTGAAGCGGCCCTCCAGGAAGAAGCTCCTGGAGTGCATGAAGGGCCGCCCGTGCTGGTCGTACTGCATCTGGTCGAGCAGGACGTAGAGCTGGTCGGGGCCGGCCTCGTCGTCCCACCCGATGTCGTCCGAGCGCACGGCGTGCACCTCGGCCACCGCGCGGGTGGGTCGGGGGCCCGAGTGGTCGGCCAGATAGCCGAACACGGATCCGGTGAGCTGCGAGGGCTTGAAGTCGTCGGGGAAGGCCCAGCGAGGCAGGACGTCGTACGAGAAGGCGACGGTCTGCTCGTCCGCGAGGATCTTGCGCTGGATGTCGAGCACCTCGCTGCCGGGCTCGAGCCCGAACTCCCCGACCTCGTCCGCTGTGGCAGGACGCAGCCGACGCCGCCGGTACTTCATCGACGGCCGGAAGCCCATCTCCGCGATGGTGGAGGAGATGGAGGCCAGCTCCTGCATGCCCGCGTGGATCCCCTGGCGTTCGGCCAGGAAGGTTCCGCGGCCGTGCCGGACCACCACAAGCCCGTCGTTCTCGAGGTCCCGGATGGACTGACGAACCGTCGCCCGGGACACGCCGTACTCCACGACGAGCTCGGCCTCGCTCGGCAGCCGATCGCCGGGAGACCACTCCTTGCGCCTGATGCGCTCGCGCAACGACTCCGCCACCTGCTGGGGAAGCGAGGCCTGCACACCGAGTGCCACCACGTCCTCAAGTCTCCTCGACGAAGAACCGGATCACGACTCGATCACTATAGCCGGAGATCTTGACAGACGTCAGTTGTCAGACAACTATCACGCCTCGTGCGAACTCTCGATTGGTCCGACGGGACCGTGGTGGCCATCGACCAGACGCGACTGCCGCATGAAGAGGTGCTCCTCCGGATCCACGACGTCGACGAGCTCGTCGCCCACATCCGCTCGCTCGCCATCCGGGGAGCGATGGCGCTCGGCGTCGCTGGTGCCCTCGGAGTGGCCCTCGCGGCCGTTCGCGCCAAGGAGTCCGGTGCCGACCTGGACGCGACGCTCGAGGACGCCGCCGTGAAGGTCGCGACGGCCCGTCCCACCGCGGTGAACCTCGGTGCCGGTGTCGAGACGGTGATGCGCGTCCGCCGCCAAGGCGGCTCGGTCGACGATCTCGTGGCAGCTGCCCTGGCCGTCCGCGACGCCGACATCGAAGCGAACCGCGCGATCGGGCGGGCCGGCGCCGAGCTTCTGGACGGTGCCACCAGGGTGCTCACGCACTGCAACGCCGGGGCGCTCGCGGGCGTGGAGACCGGGACGGCCCTGGCCGTCATCGAGGCTCTGCACGCCACGTCCGCGTTGGACATGGTCTACGTCTGCGAGACCCGCCCGCTGCTGCAGGGGAGTCGGCTGACGGCCTGGGAGCTCCAGCGCGCCGGGATCCCGCACCGCGTCGTCGTCGACTCGGCCGCTGCCGGGCTGATGCTTCGGGGCGAGGTGGACGCGGTGGTCGTCGGCGCCGACCGCATCGCTGCCAACGGTGACGTGGCCAACAAGGTCGGCACCCTGGGGCACGCGCTGGCAGCCCGGCGCGCCGGCATCCCCTTCGTGGTCGCTGCGCCCGAGATGACCATCGACGGCAGCACCGCCACCGGCGCGGACATCCCGATCGAGCTGCGCGACGAGTCGGAGGTCCTCGAGCACGGGGGACAGCGCGTCGCCGCGCCCGGCAGCCGCGCTCTGAATCCGGCTTTCGACGTCACCCCCGTCGACCTGGTGTCCGCGATCGTCACCGAGCGCCGGTCTCTGACCGAGCTCATCTCAACTCCTCCTGGCAACGCTGTCCTGGAGGCTGCCCCCGCCATCACCTCAAGGAGTGAATCGTGAGTCGACTTACCCGGCGTGCCGCCGTGGCCGCAGTCCTGCTCGCTGCGAGCACGGGCCTCGCTGCCTGCTCCCAGGACACCACCGCGAGCGGGACCGGCGGCGGTGCGGGCAGCAGCACCGGTGCTTCGGCCGGCGGAAAGACGATGAAAGCCTCCGACATCGTCGTCGGCTACGCCGGTCCGACGCTGACCAACGCGTTCTTCGTCGGCCTGGAGAAGGGCGTCAAGGACGGCACCGCCAAGGAGGGCTTCAAGCTCAAGGAGACCAACGCCAACGGCGACGCCCAGCAGCAGTTCAACGACGCCATGAACCTGCTGAACCAGGGCGTCAACGTGCTGGTGCTCACGCCCATCGACTCCAACGGCATCACGCCGGTGGTGCAGGCCGCCAACAACAAGGGTGTCCCGGTCTTCACGCTGGACCGTGGGGCCAGTGGCGGCAAGATCACGTGCTTCGTGGAGACGAACAACAAGAAGGCCGGCGAGGAGGCCGCCGACTGGATCGCGACCCAGCTCAAGGCGCGCTACGGCGAGGCGAAGGGGAACGTCGTCGACCTCGTCGGGCTCGTCGGCACCACGGCGGCGGCCGGCCGCGAGGACGGTTTCCAGGCCGGCCTGGCCAAGTATCCGGGTCTGAAGGTGGTCGCCAAGCAGGAGGGCGGCTTCGACCAGGAGAAGTCGCTGAACGTGATGACGAACATCCTGCAGGCGCAGCCGAAGATCGACGCCGTGTTCGGTGCGAACGACGACAACACCGTCGGCGCGCTGCGGGCCATCGACTCGGCTAACCGCTACGCGCCGCCGAGCAGCAAGGACCACATCCTCATCATCGGTCTGGACGGGACCGCCCAGGCTCTGCAGGCCATCCGCGACGGCAAGCAGGACGCGACCATCAGCCAGAACCCCATCAAGATGGCCGAGAAGTCCATGAGCTACATCAAGGACCTGATGGTCGACGGCAAGAGCGTCCCGGCCCACGACTACTGGCCGAGCCAGCTCATCACCAAGGACAACATCGACTCGCAGGAGGTCAAGGACTACGGGATCTGGTCGGCCGAGGTCAAGTGATCGAGTCTCTCCGGGGCGCGCTGGTGCGCGCCCCGGAGAGCCCCGGTCCCCACCACAGCTCTCCACGATTGGGGCATCGAATGACCTCTGCGCGACTGGAGATGCGCGACGTCAGCAAGTCGTTCCTCGGCGTCCGTGCGCTCAAGGGCGTCAGCCTGCAGGTGCCCGAGTCGCACGTGCTCGGGCTGGTCGGCGAGAACGGCGCTGGCAAGTCGACGCTCATGAAGATCCTCGCGGGCGCGTACACCGCAGACAGCGGAACGGTGCTCGTCGACGGCCGGCCGCTGTCGGCCGGCCCCGCGGCGGCGATCGACGCCGGCGTGGCCGTCATCTACCAGGAGCTCAGCCTCGTCCCGGACATGACGGTGGCCGAGAACCTGTTCCTGGGCCGTATGCCCGCCCGCGGAGGGGTCCTGGACCGGGCCCGGGCCGCGCGCGAGGCGCGCGGCGTGCTCAGCCAGGTGGGGCTGACGGGCCTGGA
This sequence comes from Motilibacteraceae bacterium, assembly GCA_051953655.1. Lineage (GTDB taxonomy): Bacteria > Actinomycetota > Actinomycetes > Motilibacterales > Motilibacteraceae > JBQCHF01. The sequence goes on along the minus strand of JBQCIO010000130.1, from coordinate 8,261 downwards.
CCCGGACCGTCGGGTGTCCGCCCTTCCGCTCAACGTGCGCCAGCTCGTCGAGATCGCGAAGGCGCTCGCGCGGCACGCACGCATCCTGGTGATGGATGAGCCGACCGCCGCGCTGCAGCACGACGACATCCTGACGTTGTTCAAGGTCGTCCGGGACCTGCGCTCGCAGGGCCTGACGATCATCTACATCAGCCATCACCTCGAGGAGATCTTCGAGCTCTGCGACTCGGCGATGGTGATGCGGGACGGGTCCGCGGTCGAGACCCGCCCGATCGCGGACTGGACCGAGCCTTCGCTGGTGCGGGCGATGGTGGCCCGCGACCTCGACCAGATGTACCCCTGGCGGCCGAGGCCGGTGGGCGAGGTGGTGCTCGAGGTCGAGGGGCTGCAGCGCTCTCCACGGCTGAACGGCGCCTCACTGACGGTGCGCGCCGGCGAGATCGTCGGCGTCGCCGGCATCGCGGGCGCGGGCCGTACCGAGCTGCTCAAGGCGATCGCCGGGGCCTACCCGCCCGCTTCCGGCAAGGTGCGGGTCGAGGGGAAGCCGGTCCCGCTGCGCTCGACCCGGCACGGACTGCGTGCCGGGATCGTCTATGCGCCCGAGGATCGTAAGGCCGAGGGGCTGCTGCTCGAGGCGAGCATCGAGAACAACGCCGTGCTCTCGAGCCTGGGTTCGGTCAGCCGCGGCGGCGTCATCAACTTCGCGGCGCGACGGCGTTTCGGGGAGGACGTCGTCAAGCGCTTCGGGGTGCGGGCCTCCGGGCTCCGGCAGCCGGTCGGCAAGCTCTCCGGTGGGAACCAGCAGAAGGTCATCCTCGGGCGCGTCACCGGCACCGGACCGAAGGTGATCCTGCTGGACGAACCGACCCGGGGCATCGACGTCGCAGCCAAGGCTGAGATCTACGCCCACGTGCTCGGTCTCGCCGAGCAGGGCGCTGCCGTCGTCCTGGTCAGCTCGGAGCTGCCCGAGCTGCTCGGCATGTCCGACCGCGTCGTCGTCATGAGGCAGGGCAGGGTCGTCGCCACCCTGACCCGCGAGGAAGCAGATCAAGAGACCGTCATGCGCTGGGCCACGTCCGGGAAGTGAGAGAGACAAAGCCAATGAGTGAGAATTCCTCTGCTCCTGCCGCTCTGCACCCCGAGGCTGACCTGCAGGAGCGGTCTGCTCGGGAAGACATCTCCGGACGCAGGGCCCACCAGCGCCCGTGGGTGGAGTCCCTGCTCAGCGGGGTGGGCCCCCTGCTGGGGGCGCTGCTGGTCCTGTGCGCGGTCCTCGCGGTGTCGACCAACAGCTTCCTGACCACGTCGAACCTGCTCAACGTCGTGGTTCAGATCTCCGTGGTCGGGATCGCCGCTGTCGGCGGCACGTTCGTCATCATCACCAGCGGCATCGACCTCAGCGTCGGCTCGAACGTGGCGCTGTCCGGCATGGTGGCCGCCTGGGCCATGAAGGAGGCGCACGTCGGCGGGCTGGGCGGGCTGCTCGTGGCGCTGCTGGTCGGCGCGGCGGTCGGCGCGTTCAACGGCTTCTCGATCACCGCGCTGAGGCTGACGCCGTTCATCGCCACCCTGGCTGTGCTCGCCATGGGGCGAGGCCTCACTCAGCAGGTGTCGCAGGGTCAGACGATCTTCGGGTTCCCGCCCTCCTTCACCTTCCTGGGCAACGGGAAGATCGCCGGGGTGCAGGCTCCGGTGGTGATCACCGTCATCGTCTTCGCGGTGGGTTGGTTCGTCCTCACCCGCACCAGCTTCGGTCAGCAGGTCTACGCCGTCGGCGGCAACGAGGAGGCGGCGCGTCTGGCGGGCATCCCGGTCAAGCGCGTCATCTTCAGCGTCTACGTCATCGCCGGTCTGTGCGCGGGACTGGCGGGCATCGTCCTCGCAGGGCGGCTGAACTCCGCACTGTCCTCCTCGGCCACCGGCCTGGAACTGCAGGTCATCGCAGCTGTGGTCATCGGCGGCACCTCCTTGTTCGGCGGCCGAGGCAGCCTCATCGGCACCTTCATCGGTGCGCTGCTGATCGGCGTCATCAACAACGGCCTGACGCTGCTCAACGTCAACCCGTTCTGGACCCAGTTCATCCAGGGCCTCGTCATCTTCGTCGCCGTACTGCTGGACGCGCTCAACCAGCGGCGGCTCGCGGCGGCCGGGTGAGCGCGGTGCCCGAGACGCTGGACGACTCGCTGGCCCTCGCGCTCGCTGCCCCGCACCTGGGCGACGGGCCCGCCACGGCCGAAGAGATCGGTGACGGAAACCTCAACGTCGTCTACCGGGTGAGCGGCGGGGGCCGCTCGGTCATCGTCAAGCATGCCCCGCCGTACCTGAAGGTCGTCGGGGACGCTTGGCCGCTCTCCCAGGATCGTGTCCGGATCGAGGCCGAGGCGCTCGCGCTGCACGGCGAGCTGGCCCCGGACCGGGTCCCGGCCCTGCTGGCCGTGGACCTGGACCGGGCGGCGATGGTCCTCGAGGACCTGCGTGGCCACCAGGTGTGGCGCACCCAGCTCGTGGCCGGAGTGCACGTGACCGGGGTGGCCGAGCAGATGGGCCGCTACTGCGCGCGCACCTTGCTCGGCACCAGCGACCTGCTCATGGACTCGGCTGACCGCAAGCGGCTGGCCACCCGGTTCGTCAACCCGGACCTCTGCGCGATCACGGAGGAGCTGGTCTTCACGGCGCCGTACACCGCCGCGGAGTCCAACCGCGTCGACGACGCCGCCGCCGAGCTGGCCGCCTCCCTCCGAGGGGACGCCGCCATGCGTCGCGCTGCTTCCCAGCTCTTGTGGGAGTTCCGCACGCGGCACGAGGCGCTGATCCACGGCGACCTGCACACCGGATCGATCATGGTTGCGGACGGGGATGCCAGGGTGATCGACCCGGAGTTCGCCTTCATCGGGCCGATGGGGTACGACACCGGGAACGTCGTGGCCAACCTCGCCTTCTCGGCCATCGCGCACCAGGAGCTCGGGGACGGCTTCGCCGGCCAGGTCGACGAGTACCTGATGGACTTCTGGGGCGCCTTGAGCGAGGAAGTCCGGCTGATCTGGCCCGAGGACCACCCCTGGGACGAGATCTTCCTCAGCAACCTGCTGGAAGACAGCGCCCGCTACGCCGCCACCGAGCTGGTCCGACGCATCGTCGGGCTCGCGCACGTCGTCGACATCGACTCGCTCCCTGACGCCTCGAGGCTGCGCGCGCAGCACCGGGCCGTCGCGGCTGCCCGGTCGCTCCTGCTCGGCCCACCCGTTCGCTCACCGCACGACCTCTGGAGTCGTGCCACCACGGAGGACGTTCCCTGATGAAGAAGCTGATCAATGACCCTGAGGACTTCGTCGACGAGGTCATCGACGGCCTGCTGCTCGCGCACCCCGACCGGCTGAAGGCTGCCTCCGACGACCGTCGTGCCCTCGTGCGCGCCGACGCCCCGGTGGCCGGCCACGTGGGGATCGTGACGGGCGGCGGGTCGGGCCACCTGCCCACCTTCCTCGGCTACGTCGGTTCCGGGCTCTGCAGCGGCGTGGCCGTGGGCAACGTGTTCTCCTCGCCCTCCTCTGAGCAGATGTACGACGCGACCAAGGCCGTCGACGGCGGTGCCGGCGTCCTCTACCTCTACGGCAACTACGGAGGCGACGTCTTCAACTTCGACCTCGCTGCGGACATGGCCGACCTCGACGGCATCGAGACCAAGACGGTGCTGGTCACCGACGACGCCTTGAGCGCGCCGCCGGACCGCCGCAGCGATCGCCGCGGGGTGGCGGGGCTCCTGTTCGCCTACAAGGTGGCGGGCGCGGCCGCCGAGCGCGGCGACGACTTGGCGACCGTCGCGGAGCTGGCTCAGCGGGCGGTCGACAGCACACGGACGGTCGGCGTGGGACTCTCGCCGACGATTCTCCCTGCTGCCGGGAAGCCCACCTTCGAGCTCGCCGACGGCGAGATGGAGATCGGCATCGGCATCCACGGTGAGCCTGGCCAGCACCGGGGGCCGCTCGAGCCCGCCGACCAGGTCGCGGACCGGATGCTGGATGTCATCGTCGAGGACCTCAAGCTGACCGCGGGCGACCGCGTAGCCGTCCTCGTCAACGGTCTGGGGGCCACGCCGCTAGAGGAGCTCTACCTCCTCTACCGCCGGGTGCACACACGCCTCGCGGACATCGGCGTCGACATCCACCGGCGCTACGTGGGGGAGTACGCCACGAGTCTGGAGATGGCCGGTGCCTCGGTCACGGTCATGCGCCTGGACGACGACCTCACCGAGCTACTCGACGCGCCGGCGTCCTCGCCGTTCTTCCAGCAGTGAGAGTGGGGCGCACGATGGAGCTGCAGGAACTGGTTGTCGTGCTGGACAAGAGCCTCGCGAGCCTGTCGGGGCACCGCGAGGCGCTACGCGACCTCGACGCCGCGGTGGGGGACGGCGACCTCGGCATCACGGTGGACAAGGGAGCGGAGGCGGTGCGTCAGGCTCTCGCCGAGAGCCCGCCCGAGACGGTAGGGACGCTGCTGCGCACCGCCGGCGCAGCCTTCGCCAAGGCGAACCCGTCGACGATGGCTGCTCTCGTGGGTGCCGGCCTGCTGGCGGCGTCGAAGGAGGCCGGGGACGCCGCACAGTGGGATGTCGAGCTCGCTGAGCGAGTGGGTCGTGCAGCGATGGCGCGGATCGCCGAGCGTGGCAAGGCCGAGCTCGGTGACAAGACCGTTCTCGATGCGCTCGCGCCGAGCCTGGACGCGCTTCACGACAGCCCGAGCAACCCGCTGCCCGCCATGGTGTCGGCTGCGGAGAGGGGCGTGGAGGAGACCCGAGACCGACCCGGGCGACGGGGCAGGGCGGCCTGGGTGGGTGAGCGCGGGTCTGGTCACCCCGACCCCGGCGCCACCGCCTACGTGCTCTTCCTAGAGAGCCTGCAAGACTCGGTGGACTGAACGCCGATGCCGGACGGTGACGCGGCGGCCCGTCGGGCCGCCGCGTCAGCCGTCGCGAGGCTCAGGCGACTCCGGGCCCATCAGCTCCGCCACCTGCTCACGCCTGGGCATCCCGCCGGTCGCGCCGACCGAACGCGTGGAGATCGACGCGGCGACGACCGCCCAGCGCGCCGCCTCCGGTAGCGGAAGTCCGCGGACCATGGCATCGGCCAAGGCCCCGACGAACGTGTCGCCCGCGCCGGTCGTGTCGACGACGTCGACGGTCGGCGCAGGCACGATGCTCAGCACGCCGTCCTGCCACACCGCCGCTCCACGCCCGCCGAGCGTGATGACGACGTCCGAGGGGAGGGGTCGGGCGGCCAGGATCGCGACCAGGGCCTGGGGTTCTTGCGGCACCGCGGTACCGGTCACTGTCTCGAACTCGCCCTCGTTGACCACCAGCACGTCGACCATGGCGAGCAGCTCCGGTTCCAGCGGCACCGCCGGCGCGGGATTGAGGACGAATCGCCCTTCTGCCAAGGATGCTGCCTGAAGCACTGCCTCGCGAGGAACCTCGAGCTGAGCCACCACGACCTCTGCATGCGCAACGATCTCGTGCTGCGATCGCACATCCTCCGCAGTCAGGGCTGCATTGGCGCCGGGGACCACCACGATCGAGTTCTCGGCCCGCGCGTCGACCGCGATGAACGCCCGGCCGGTGGCGACGCCGGAGGTGGTCTGCAGGCGGCGGACATCGACGCCTTCCCCGGCTAGCGCCCCCCGCACCACCTCGGCGAGCGGGTCGTCACCTACCCGTCCGACAATGGCGACCCGGCGTCCCAGGCGTGCTGCCGCGATCGCTTGATTCGCGCCTTTGCCCCCTGGATATTCAGCGTAAGCCGATGCCAGCACCGTCTCACCTGGCCGAGGCAGGGAGGTGACTGAGCTGACCAGGTCGACGTTTGCGCTGCCGATGACGACGATCTCGGGAAAGTCGGTCACAAAGCCTCTTCCCTGTCGGCTGCTCGAAGCCCTCTGCTGGGCCCACCTAGACTAGCGAGAGGCGACCACCAGGCTCATCTGCCACGGGTGGTCGGCGCCCCGACTCTGCTGGGAAAGGGGCGGGACGCAGCGAGCCGGGTCGGACCGGTAGCCCGCTCGGACGCCCTCTTGAGTGCCGGAGTCTGGTGCAGGGTGGGAGCCGAGTGAAGCCCGGCCCCTGGCGGTCAGTAGGACCGACTCGTCGGGTATCGGCGGTGGGTGCCGGCTGCTGTGAGCCGGGTCGGTCAGTCGGCGAGCACGGCAGCGAGGGTGGCGTGGCCGATGCGGTCGAGCAGCGGCGCGTCGGCGAGTGCGGGACGAGGACGAGAGCGAGTGAGGTGGCCCAGTCGCGGGCGCGGAGCACGAGCGCGTCGTCCAGCCTTCCGGCTGAATCGGCGGAGGCGTGCTCGGTGCGAGCTGCTCACAGTGGCTCGATTCGCCGTGTCCGACCTCGCGTTCTTGATCCTGAAGTCGCGGGTGCAGCTGGGCCAGGCGGCACTTAGGGCTGTCCCGGGGACGCTCGAAGCGAACCCGGCCAGGGGTTGGAACTGCAAGCGGACGGGTTGTCCGACCCAACCCATGCCACTCGGTTCTGGTGCGGACAGCGAGCAGCGGGTGCCTTTCCCCGCCTGAGCAGCGGCTCAGATCGCTTCGAACACCATGGTGGCCTGAACTCGGTCCCCGCCACCGAAGCCCTTGCTGCCGGACGCGACCGTACTGATGGTGTGAAGGCGATACCCCTTTGCGGCCTGCTCGTTGATCGCCTTCTCCAACTCGGTGAGGTTCCCCGAGCCCGTGCCCAAGAACTTCTCCTTGAGTACGACCTGCAGAACAACGTAGTTGGGACCTTGAGCCACTACTCCTCCACGGCTTTCCGTTGACTGGCCCGCACTCCAGACCCAGATAGGCGGTCTGCCGCTTTCCGGGGCGTCGCAGGCTCCTTCGACCTGGACGTCCAACCATGCCGCGGGCTCGTCACCTCGCTTCATGATTCGGAGCCTCTTGGGCCTCGACGGATCTCTTCGGGGTCATATTCACTTGCACTGTCCTTTCTGACCAGCAGCAGCACGGTCAGACGTCCGTCCCTGCGGTGCGCCCTGGTCGAGCCGGGACCCACCGCAGCTCCACTTGGCCGCCGCCACGGTTCCACCTGTCAAGCGCAGCACGACCCTGCGCAGGGCCATGCGCCGGTGACGGCCCCGCTGCGCCGAGACTTCAACGCCCAGGCGCCGCACCTTCCAGCAGGGGCCGGATCGTGCGGTGCGGCCGGGGACCCCTTGGGCCATGTGCGCAGGCCGCCTTCGCGCCATGCTCTAGGTCACACAGCCCGTACAACCGTCGGCGCTTCCCTGTAGCGCTGAGCGGGCACAACCATCAGGAATCCCTGTCTACCTCTGGAGCAGCCGTATGGGCACCATCCTCTTCGTCGTCACCGGCGCGCGTCACTGGACCCTGTCGGACGGAACCGAGCACCCCACCGGCTACTGGGCCGAGGAGCTCGTTGCGCCTTACCGTGTCTTCACCGGCGCCGGCCATGAGGTCGTGCTGGCCACACCAGGCGGCGTACAGCCCGTGGTCGACGAGGCCAGCCTGGCGCCGGACGTCAACGGCGGCCAGGAGGGCGCCGACGAGATGCGGACCGCGTTGAAGGGCATCAGCCAGCTCCAGAGCCCGCTGAAGCTCGAGGACGTCGACGTGTCCACCTACGACGCCGTGTTCTACCCGGGCGGCCACGGCCCGATGGAGGACCTGGCCGTGAACAGGACCTCCGCCGCGGTGCTCACCGCCACACTCGCGTCGGGCAAGCCGCTGGGCATCGTCTGCCACGCCCCGGCCGCCCTGCTGGCGACCGCGGCCGACGGCGCGACCTCGCCGTTCTCGGGCTTTCGGCTGACCGGCTTCACGAACGCCGAGGAGTCGCAGGTCGGGCTCGCCGACAAGGCTCCGTGGCTGTTGCAGGACCGGCTGGTCAAGCTTGGCTGCGACTTCGTCGAGGGCGAGCCGTGGGCCCCGCACGTCGTGGTCGACCGCAGTCTGTACACCGGCCAGAACCCCGCCTCGTCCGGGCCCGTCGCCGAGCGCATGCTCGGGGCCCTCTCGGCCTAGCAGGTCACGCCTGAGCAGGTCTGAGCAGGTCGGCGTGCCGCGCGCGCAGTGACGCGGGCATCGAGGCCACAGTCGTCGCTCCCGTGGCGCCGGGGTGCGCGACGAAGAGTTCCGGCCTGAGCAGCCGAGACAGCCGCTCACGAACCGCCGACGTTCGCTATCGCTGTGAGGCGCACCCGACGACACCCAGGCGTTCCTGGGTGTAGTCGGGTCTGTGGAGC
>JBQCIO010000129.1:0-17659 GCA_051953655.1 Motilibacteraceae bacterium | reverse complement strand
TGCTCCGGGCTGGCCGCGCGCGAGCTCGCGGGGGACCCGTCCGTGGTCCCGGTGCGGGGGCAGATCGTCCGGGTCGCGAACCCGGGGCTGACGGTGTCGGTGCGGGACGAGGACGGCGGGATCGGGACCGCGGCGGTCGGCGCCGACGGCGCGCCGGTCACGGTGACCGTCGTCGACCCGGCGTGGCACGTGGAGGGCCACGGCGCCGTCGCCGCTCCCTCGGGCTCGTGCCGGCTGACGCCCACCTGCGGCAGCTCGGGCAGCACCGCGTTCGAGCTGTCGGCCCGCTACGGCCAGGGCGTCGACGTCGAGGGCGCCCTCCGGCTGACGACCAGCGGCTTCACGCTGGTCGGGGACCGGATGGACACCCTCGTGGTGAGAGGCTCCCGGGCGTTCGTGACAGGGTCCGGCGCGGTCAACGGCGGCATCCCGGTCCGGTTCACCGTCACGGCCGTGGCGGGGACCTCGACCGCGCCACCGGCGCTGCGCGTGCAGGTCTGGCGGACCGACGCGGCGCAGACGCTGCTGTGGGACGACGCCCCGGACGGCCTGCCGGGCACCGGGGCCGGGAAGGTGAGCGGCCGGCTCAGCCTCGGCTGAGACCGGACGCCGCCCGCCCGGGCCGACGAGGAACGGAACGATCACGCCCCCGTGATCCCTGGTCGCCGCCCCCCGCGGAATCCCGCGGGGGCGGCGACCACATGGTGGGGGCGGACCCGGTGGACGGCGGACCTTCCGGGAGGGCCCGGTGCGCGACCGCCTGCGGCGGGACCTGGCTACTGTTGGCCGAGCCGGTCGTCGCACCCGTCGCGTGCTCGAGCGGCATCGCCGGCGTGGCGCAACTGGCAGCGCACCTGTCTTGTAAACAGGTGGTTAGGGGTTCGAGTCCCCTCGCCGGCTCCGAGTTCCTGCAGGTCAGAGCCCTGCAGGAACCTGCGTTCCCGGTGGGGGGGCTGCCAGATGTCACGCATATGTCACTGACCTCCCATTACGGCCTCGAGCGTGTCACGGCCGGCTGCGAGAGCGTCGTGCTGCGAGTGCACGTAGGTGCGCATCGTGAAGGCCGCCGAGCTGTGGCCGAGCCACGCGGACACCACGGCGGTCGGCACGCCCTGCAGGTGCATGAGCGTGGCGCTGGTATGCCGGGCGTCGTGCAGTCGGATGGCGGGCAGCCCCGCCTCGCGGACCGCGGTCTTCCACCTGGTCGTGAGGACCGTCGGCGGCAGTGGGCTGCCGGCCTCGTCCGTGATCACGTAGCCGCTCTCGGTCCATGCCACACCGAGCCTCAGTCGGTGCTCGGCCTGGCGCTTGCGGTGCGCCCGTAGCTCGAGCGCGAGGCTGTCGGACAACGGCAAGGTTCGGATGCCGCGCTCGGACTTCGGGGCTCCCGACACGGCGGCTCCGGCGACGGCGACGCGCGCCTCACGGATGGCTAGCGTGCCTGCGGTCAGGTCGACCTCGTCCCAGCGGAGGCCCGCGATCTCGCCGCGCCTGAGCCCGTAGAGGGCGAGCAGCCATGCGATGCGGTCCGGGTCGCTCGCGCGCTTGGCGAGGAACGCCGACACCTGAGCCGGGGTCCATGTCTGCATCTCACGGCCACCACCGCTCGGACGGTCGACGAGGTGGGCGGGGTTGCGTGCGAGCGTGCCTGCCTTGATCGCGTCGTCAAGCACCTGCTCGAGGACGGCCAGCATCATCCGCACGCTGCGGGCGCTCCACGGCCGATGCTTCGGCCCTTCGGGGTCGGCCGGGTCCCTGGGCAGGTCGCCGGCCTGCAGCCGGTTCACCAGCTCATCGAGCTGCCGGCGGGACAGGGACTGCAGTGACAGCGCGCCGAGGTGGCGCTGAACCGGCTTGAGGACGTCGCGATAGCCCTCGAGCGTGCTCGGCCGCACCGAGCGCCTGCCGGCGAGCCAGTCATCAACGGCCTGCCGCACTGTCTCGCGCGCCGGGGCCACGTAGGTCTTGGCCCGAACCGCCGACCTCGTCTCGAGGTACCAGGCGAGCGCCAAGTCCCTGTCAGCGAACCGGCGCCGCCCCTGCCGTCGCTTGCCCGTCGCTGGGTCGAGTCCGAGGTCGACGACGACCTCGATCCGCTTGGCGCCGCTCGGCAGGACCACCTCGCGGGCGCCGGGCGGGAGTGTGCGCCGCTTGCTGGTCATCGCTGCTGCCCCCTTGCCGTCTTAGCCAGCAGGCCGCGCTGGCGTGCGAGGTAGATCCATCGGTGAACCGTCCGGACCGGTGCTCCCGATTGCTCGGCGAGCGCGACCGCCGGGCGCTGGCGTTCAGCCAAAGCTTGGGCGTAGGCGTTCGCCACATGTGACAGGAAGTCGTCCGTGATCGGACCGTCCGGGCGCGTCAGCGGCGGGACTCTAGGCGACTCGCGCAGCGGCCGGTGGTTCACTCGCTTTGGCTGCGGCAAGGACGAATCGAGCTGTGTCAGCCAGGCGAGGCGCACCCAATCTGCGGGCTTGTCAGACGCACCCCAGGTGGTCGAGTAGTGCGAGGCCAGGATGCCCAGCTGAGGGCCTGGAGAGTCAATCCCTCGCAGCACGGTCTGCTCCCCGTCATCGGCCAGCGCGACACTGACGAGATCGCCAAGCGGCAGCTCGCGCAGATCGGCTGTCACAACAGCTCGCCAGTCCGCTTCTAGGTAGAGGTCCCTGACCTCCCAGCGGCCGACCGAGTTCTTCCCCAGCCGCAGGTAGAGCGGTCCCGGAAGGTCCTCGTCTCGGACACAGATCCAGCCGCCGTATCCGTACCCGATCTCCATGCGAGCAAGTTAGGCGCCCTGCGAGTAAGTGTCAAGTTGTGCGCGCAGATCCGGACGGACGATTGTGGACCGCGAGCAAGACCCGACATCTACTCGGAGGCCCAGAATGCAGGAACGGCTGCTGTACAAGCCAGAGGAAGCCGCGGAGGCTCTGGGGATCGGACGTTCGCGCCTGTTCCAGCTGCTCGCTAGCGGCGAGTTGGAATCAGTGAGCATCGGCCGCTCGCGACGCATCACACGTGCTGCGCTCGAGGGTTACGTGGACCGGCTGCAGGCTGCCTCGTGAGCCGGGAACGACGAGGCGGCCCGAGCAAGAGCCCGAGCCGCCAGGACGAGGTTGCCGCCGCCGTCCCTGCCAGATTGCCACACCGCGCGCTAGATCGCGTCGTGGCAAAGACCCATCGGGTCCAGGGCAAGGCTCTCCGCCTGCGGCTGCTGATGCTCGTCGAGTGCACGTGCGGAGCAACGCACGAGCACCGGGCGCAGATCGACTTCACCAGCGGCAAGCGCACTGCCCCTTGTGGACGGCGGTACGTGCTCCACGCCGCACTCACCCTGGCAGGTGCAGCATGAACGACCAGCAACGCATCTACGAGATGGTTCGCGAGGCCTACCGTGCCGGCCGCGCCGAGTGCGAAACCCGGCGAGCCCGCATTCTCAAGCACCCGGACATCGCGGCCGACCTCACGAAGCCGCCGCTCAACTACAGCAGGCCCGACGCCTGGTCGGGATACATCCCGCCCCTGGTTGCCGAGTACCTGGACCACCGTTTCGACCGCGGCGACTACTGCAAGCCCTGCGGTCGACACCACCCGCCCGCTGTCGAGCGGCTGAACAACAGCATTATGCGCAAGGCACTGCTCGACATCGGGCAGCGTCTTCGCGAGCGTGAGCTGGCGAGCGAGGCGGCATGACTAAGCCGCCCGCGGGGCGGTTCGCGTTCGAGCGTGCAGTGATGGCGAGCGACCTCGAGCCGACGAGCCGTCACCTCCTGCACGTCCTCGCCGCACACGCCAACGCGGACGGCCAGATCCCCGACGCCTACACGCCGAGCCTGACCCGCATCGAGCGGTGCACTGGCATGGCAAGGACCACTGTCGCTAGGCACCTGCGCCAGCTCGAGGCGGCCGGATGGCTCCGCCGACAGGTGCCGAGCAAGGAAGCCTCGCGGGTTCGCAAGGAGCGCACGAAGTACCGGCTCCTTGTCCCTGCTAGTGCCGCTGTCGCACTAGCCCCTAGTGCGACAGAAACACTAGCTAGTGCGGGAGAGGCACTAGGGCTAGTGCCGCAGCGAACAGGGGCTAGTGCGCCAGAAGCACTCAACCAAGGAACTACACCAGCCATAACCCCACCCGGCGGCTTGGACAGGCACGACATCGCCCAGCAGGTCGCCGAGCGCGTGGCCCGACAGCTCGGAATCAACTGGACGACCGGATGGGCGCTCAAGGTCGTCAACCGCGTCCTGGACGAGGAGCCCTTGCCTCGCGACATGCGCTCACCCGTCGGCTTCATCGTCGACCGCGTCAGAAAGAACCGACGCGCCTACGAGCCGACACCCGTTCCACCGCAGTACGAGCCATGGGGCCGACCGTGAAGGACGACCGCCTCAAGCTCCCCGAGTGGCACGCGCTCGCCGACGCGCTCGACGAGGTCGCCACACCATGCCAGGGCGAGGACCGGGAGCTGTGGTTCGCCGGCAAGCCCAAGGACCGAGCCATTGCTGCTGATCGCTGCTTCGACTGCACCGTCCTCGCTGCCTGCCACGAATACGCCGAAGCGGCCGGCGAGCGATGGGGCGTGTGGGCCGGCGTCGACCGAGAGACCGAAGCCAAGCACCGCGGGCGTCATGACTGAGCACGCCCCGACCTGCCCCCGCGACGGCGAGGACGTCCGCCTCGTTGCGGTCGCCACCCGCGCCTACCTGTTGCGGCGCTGCACCGGATGCGGCGCCATCACCCTCGAACGAACGGAGGCGCCGTGAGCTACGCCTGCCACACCTGCCACCAGCCCCTCGCCACCTACCGCCCGGGCAGCAGCGACAGCGGCGTGTGCCGCACCTGCGCCGGCCTGCCCGACCTCCCGCCGATGGCCGCCCCGACCGCCTCGGGCGTGGCGCCCACGGCCCGCCGGTACGCGCTGGCATGGCTGCAGGAGGTGGCGCGGTGAGCAGGGTGACCACGGGAAAGGCAAATGAAGGAAATGAGGAAATGAAAATGGGAGACGGCACAGGAAACGCGAATTCTTTGGGGGAAAGCGCTGACCCCATTACCAGCCACCATTTATATTCACAAAGCCGAAACGATCGGCCCTCGACGTCGGCCGCGCCGTCCCCGCAGCCCACGGCCCCTCCGAAGTCGCTGCGCCGGTCCGGGAAGGCCCTGTGGCGTGCGGTGACGCGTGACTTCGATCTGGAAGAGCACGAGCTGGTGCTGCTGCGGGAGGCGTGCCGCACTTCGGACAGCCTGGACGATCTGCAGGCGCTGCTCGAACGCGAGGGGTTGACGACTATCTCGCCGCAGGGTGTCCGGGTGCATCCGGCCCTGGTTGAGCTGCGGCAGCAGAGAATCGCGTTCGCCCGCATCATGACCGCGTTGCGGGTACCGACGGGCGAGGACTCCGGGCGAGAGCAGGTCCGCGGCGGAGTGCGCGGCGTGTACGGCCTGGGCGGTGGCAAGTGAGGCGCCGCGAGCCGCTCTCCCCGGCGGTGCAGATTCCGGCGCGGCTGCTGCGGTGGGACCCGGAGGACTGGCCCGAGGCCGAGGTGCCGGAAGTGGCGTTCTGGGAGGCCTGGGACGCCTTCCACGCCGAGCATCCGGACGCCGATACACCGGTGGTGGTCTACGGCCCTGACGTGCCGTTCGACCGCGAGAACAAGGACGGTTCGTGGTGAGGCGCCGCGATGTCGGGGAGGACGTGCTGCCGGGCCGGCTGCGCAGGTTCGACCCGCAGGAGTGGCCGGGGATGCCCGCGGAGGCTGCTCGGTCGCTGTGGGAGGCCGAACGCGCCCGCCTAGACCCGGCTCTGTTGGGCTCGCCCGTCGACGTGCTCATCGCCCGGATGTCCGCTCGCCGGCACGCGGTCGGCGGGTGGTGCTTCGTTCGACGTTGCCCCGTCTGCGGTGGCCCCCCGAGCCGTTTCACGAAGCCTGAGGGCGGTTCCTGGTGACGCGGCCGATGACTTCGCACCTGGACGACGTGCTGCGCGCCATGACGGTCACTGAGCGTTCGGCGTGGCGCCGGATCGGGGAGCTGGCGCCCGCGAGCCCCACGGGGCGGGTGATCCGGGCGGTGGTGGCCGAGCTGGACGCCCTGGAAGCGCTTGAGGCGGACCTGTTGGCCACGCTCGAGGCCGAGGGGTGGCCGCGGTGATCGTTGCTGCGGGGGCGGTGCTGGTGCTAGCGGAGGTGGTGCCGGCGCTGGCCCGCCTCGCCGACCTCGCCGAGCGCCAGGCCCGCCTGGATGGAGCACCGATCCGGCCGGAGGTGCGGGCGGTGCTGGATGAGTTGCGGGCCTCGGCCCGGGTCGCGCAGCGGCGCGCTGCAGCCGAGCTGGTGGCCGCAACCTCCCTGGCCGGGCCGTGTTCCACCCCCGGAACGCCGGAACGTTCCGACCCGGTGTCGGAGAGCACTCTGCTTTCGGCTCGCGCAGTAGCGCAGGCCCTCGGGTGCAGCACTCGCAACGTGAGAGCACTGGCAACGCGCGGATCGCTGCCGGGCACCCGAGGGCCTGCCGGCGAGTGGCTGTTCGACCCCACCGACGTGGCCCGCTGGATGCGTCAACGAGACGAGGACATCGCATGACCGACACCCGCGCCCTGCGCGACTACCTGGCCGAGAAGCGCAGCGTGATGCTGGCCGCAGCGGCGCACATCGCCGAGGGTCGGACGGCCGGCGAGGCGCTGTCCCGCAGCGAGGAGGTCTCGCTCGAGGAGTACCTGTCCGACGTGGACCGGCTCGACACCCGGCTGGACCGCCTCGGCGCGGTGACGGTGACCCGCGAGGAGCCGGTGTACCGCCCCGATGGGGACCACTCGTTCTTCGCCGACATGGCCGCGACGCACCGCAACGCCGACATCAACGCTCGGGACCGCCTCGTGCGCCACCGCAAGCAGGTTGGGGAGGCCCGGGCCGCCGGGTCGTCGAACCTGACCGGCCTGGTGCCCCCGGCGTTCCTCACCGACCTCGCCCCGATCGCCCGCGGCTCCCGTGGCGTGGCAAACGCGCTGCGCTCGCTGCCGCTTCCCGAGCAGGGCCAGGAGATCGTGCTCCCGAAGGCCACCGCGGGTGGCACGGTCAGCGTGCAGGCCGCGGAGAACGACCCGCTGTCCACCGCCGACCCGACCAGCGACCTGCTGCCGGTCCCGGTCATGTCCGTGTCCGGGTTCGTGCCGGCCTCCTACGCGCTGCGGATGCGCTCGGGCGGCGCCGCGGACCTGGCGATCGCCACGGACCTGCTCGACGCCTACGGCGAGGCCCTGTCCAACAAGCTGGTCAACGGCACCGGCACAGGCGGGCAGTGCACCGGCCTGCTCAACGTCTCCGGCGCCGGGTCGGTCACCTTCACCGCGGCGACCCCGGACGCTAAGGGCTTCGCCGCCGCGATCGCCCAGGGCGCCGGCACCGTGGGCACCACGCGCAAGCGGTGGCCGTCGGTGGTGGTCATGCACCCGCGCCGGTGGGCCTGGTACTCCGGGCAGTCGGACACCGCGGACCGGCCGATCCTGCCGCCGTCCTCCGGGGTCGGGGCGACCCTCGCGCCCGAGGCGGATGCCGCCGAGATCGTCGGCATGATCGGCAACCTGCCGGTGGTGCTCGATGAGTCGATCCCTGTGAACCTTGGCGCCGGCACCGACGAGGACCGGGTGTTCGTGCTGCGCAGCAACGATCTGCTGCTCTGGGAGGACGGCCCGTTCACCGCCCACGTGCAGCAGTACCAGCAGACCGGCGCGAGCAACCTCACCTTCACCTACGTCCTCAACAAGTACGCCGCGTTCACCGCCGACCGGCGCCCCGAGGCCGTGTGCGTCATCGGCGGCACCGGCCTGGCCGCGACGCTCTAGCCGCAGACTCCGCGCGGCGCCCTTGGCTGACCTCCTGGGGCGCCGCGCGGACCCATCTCTGGCCCGACCTTCGAGGGACACAACATGCTTGATGCAAAGACTTCCGGCTGGCGTGTGTTCGCCCTTGACGGCGACCGCCTCATCGCCCCCTTCGCCGCGCGGTACTGGTCCGACCGGCTCACCGAGGCCGACGCCTGGACGCCCGGCGCGAACCGTGCCCGCTGCCTCGAGTCCAACCACGAGGCCCCGACCGCGGCCTGCACCTGCGGCATCCGCGCCACCGTCGAGCTGTCCAGACTGCTCGAGGCGGTGACGACGCGCCACTTCGCCGGCTCCGAGCGGACCGTGCTCGAGGACGCCCCGGTGATCGCCCTGGTCGACCTTGACGGCAGCATCGAGCGCGGCGTCGACATGCCCGGCGACGACCCGCACACGACGGTCCGGGCCGCGGTCGCCACGATGCGCGAGCTGCACGTCGGACCTCGTGGCCTGCCGTTCTCGGCCAAGCTCCGCAAGCGCTACGGCGTGCCCGTGCGTGTCTGGAAGGCCGACGAGTGGCCTACGTCGGTCCGCTCCCTCGATGACTGGTTCCTCGAACGCCTGCACAAGCGCGGCTTCGGCAACCGGGACACCGTCGCGTCCGCCGACGCCTTCGTGAAGATCGCCAGGGATGCCGCCGCCACCGTCCTGGCCGGCACCACCGCCATGGACCTGGCGACGGTGCTCTACAACGGCGACCCGCACGTGACGTGGGAGCAGGCAAAAGGCTTCATCCGGTCCGCGCTCGAGGTCTACGACCCGCCGCTGCTTTCCCGCCCGGACGGCATCCAGTTCGGCACGCCGCCCACGAAGTGGGACAACATGGGCCGCAACCTCGCCCGGGCTACCTCGGTCTTCGGCGGTGGGCGGTGACCACGGCCCGCTGGGAAGGTCACGCCGCCCTGTCCGGATGGGAGCCCCGCGGGTACGCCCTGCACGACCCGCTCGATGACGACGAGCCGCCCTACACGGTCGCCGACGCGTGGGAGCCGCCGCACCCGCTGGCGCTCGACGCCCTGTTGATCGACCGCCTGCTCGAGGCCGCCCACGCCTGCCGTCCGATCCCGAACGGGAACGGTCACTACTTCCTGCCCGACCTCGACGAGCGGACCCGCGCCGACGTCGTCGACCGCTTCGCCGAGGCCAACCATGCCTGGTGGGAGCTTGAGGTCGCCGAGTGGGACGTCATGGTCAAGCGCTACCGGGTGGGCGAGCGGCACGTCGCTCACCAGGACATGCACGCCGGGGCTGCGGGCCGGAAGGTCGCCGGCATCGCGCAGCTCTCCGCACCGGAGGACTACGAGGGCGGAGCGCTGGTCGTCCACTTCGCCGGCCAGCGCCTCGAGCTGCCTGGCACACGCGGCACCCTGATCGCCCTGCCCGGCTGGACCGTGCACGAGGTCGAGCCCGTGACCGCGGGGGAGCGCTGGTCACTCATCGTCAACGGGCGAGGTCCGAGGCTGCGATGAGGTATCACCAGACACGACAGGCGGCTCTGCGTGTTAGGCAACGGGGAGGGTGGAAACGTGCGGACTAGGTCAGCGGCCATGCTGGCAGTCGCCCTGGTGGCGACAATGGCGGCCTGTGGGGATGGCTCGAGCGGGGGCTACTCGTCAGCTCAGCAGATCGCGGACAAGCTCGGCTGCTCTGGGCTGTCGCAGGACTCGAGCGCGGTGTCGCCCGCGCCGGTGTACGAGTGCCAGCTAGACGGGCAGCAGGTGACCATCGTCTACGCCAAGGACTCGTCAGCACGGGACGCGACGGTGGACTTCGCCAACAAGGCGAATGCGGCGTTCGGCACCGATGGCGGCAAGGCCGTGGTCGGCGGCACCTGGGCAGTGCTCGGCTCTTCCGACGCGTCCGGGGTGGCAAGCAAGCTCGGGGGCAAGGTCCGCTGAGGTCCTGAGGCGCGCCTCCCCGCGCTGCCGACGCCGCTTCGGGAGGATGCGGCGCGTGGGGGAGGACGAGTCCAGGGGCGCGCGTCGCTCAGTCACAGATGACGAGTACCGCGAGGTCCTGCGCCAGCTGCTCGTCGGCTGGCGGACCATGCAGCGGGCGGCGCCGTCGTACAACGTGCTTGCGGAGCACCAGGCCGCATTCGGCGTCTGCTACGGCTGGATTGCCGAGACACACGCGTTTGGGAAGGCGTACCTAGCTCTGGAGAGCCGCGGGTGCGCCTCTCAGGGCAGCCCTATCGTGCGCGCGGCGCTTGAGTACGCCCTGTCTGCGCATACGGTGCATCTGCTCGGTGAGGATGGGTTCCGGGCGATCTACAAGAAGCACACACAGACCCTCAAGCAGATTCACGACACGGCCAAAGAGGCTCACCGCGGCTTCATCAAGCCTGAGGACCTGGCCGGGCTGCTCGACCCCGACGCACCCGATGTCCCGCAGGCGAGCTGGGTCCACCGTGTCGAGCAGGTTTGCCGCCGGCTCGGAATCATGGAGCTTTACGTCAGCTACCGGGTGGCCTGTCAGATGACCCATCCCACATGGGTGTCGGCGAACCAGTACCTGATGCCCGGTGACAGTTGGCCGCCAAAGGTTCTCAACGAGCGCGACGACACCTCGGCCGGCGCAGTCGGCATGATGGCCCACTCGGTGCTCTGGGCTCGCCGGACGCTCGATGACATGCTGCGCGGGCACCCCTACCGCGAGTGGCTGGACCGGCTGGCGAAAATGGGCGACATAGCCCCTCGCCTGCCGCCGGGCTGACCCTGGTCTCAATACCACGTAGTTGGTCTCGTATATATCTTCCCCGACGCACCGGTGATCGTTGCATCAAGGAGAGAACTGCGGAGCTTCTGGTCCGCAATTGTGAAACTAGCGTCCACTGTCTTGCGGAGCTCATCGGACACGCGTCGCGGCGGGAAGGCCGCGACGAACCTTCGATCGGCTCCAAGCCTGCGTGCTGACCGGACGGCAGGACAGAGGTCTGAGTCGGCGGAGATGATGACGGCAGTGTCGTACCGGTCTAGTGCGGCGTCCTCAACAAGGCTCACGGCAATGCTGACGTCGGTTTCCTTTT
Organism: Motilibacteraceae bacterium; assembly: GCA_051953655.1. Taxonomy (GTDB): domain Bacteria; phylum Actinomycetota; class Actinomycetes; order Motilibacterales; family Motilibacteraceae; genus JBQCHF01. The sequence goes on along the minus strand of JBQCIO010000129.1, from coordinate 6,761 downwards.
CCTCGTAAGAGGTACGTGAGTGGCCGCACTTCTTGCACGTCAGGGTCTTCTCCTGAAAGCGACCCTCAATAATCTCTAAACGGTCACATGCGGCCCTTAATGCGTTCAGGTAAATGTCCTGCCGCATGGCGCTGTCAGGACTGTTCCTCACCCTCGCACTGAAGTACTTCACCTCGATAAGCGTTTGATCTGGCTGAAGCAGTTTCTCCGTCAGTCCTTGCAGGTCCAGCCACATGAAGCGTCTACCATGTTTCTCCTTCAGCCCGTTGTACAGATTGAATCCGTCGACGTAGGCCATCACCCGTCGAGCCACGCTCCCCGCCCCCTTGGCATCCCGCCGACTTGGGGCTACAGTGTGTCGCATACCCCGCTGGGGCCGCTTCGGTGGCCGCAGCTCGACGGCCCTCGCTAACGCGGGGGCCGTTCTTCTTTGCGGCTCGCCGCAGGGCCGCGCGCCTACCTTGGCTCAAGCCGCCCGGCGTCCATCCACCGCTCGAGCAGTTGCGCCCGCCCGTCCTCATCGAGCGTTCCGACCGCCACCCGCCCGAGCCAACGCCCGTCCTCGCGCCGCCACTCCAGCAGCAAGCCCGGCAAGTGCGGGCCGCCGTCGGCCGGGTGTACCCAGCAGTGACGGGGCCAGGGCCGGGCCGCCTCGGGCTGCGGCACCTGCGCGGCGGCTTCCTGCGCGCGCCGTGCGTCGGTGCGCTCGACGAGGCTTGGCCCGCGGGTGGGTCGCATACCGCCAGCCATGAGGGCAAGTGTCGCACGGGTTCGAACGCCTGTCCGAAGCCTGCCTGAACTCGACTGCGCTAGTGACACTCGGCGACCGAGGCGGGCACCATTGCTCGGTGGCGGCAGTCGGGGAGGGCAGGTCAGGGTGACTGAGGGCAGAGGTCATGCGACAGTCTTTTGGGTGGGCATATGGGCGGCGCTGCTGATAGCAATCGCAGCGCTGCTGATGTCGACGAACAATGTAAACTGGGAGACATCCGGGGGAGGATCAGTTACCTGCGGCACGGCTATTAGTCCGAAGGTCTATCCGGATGACGTTTCCTCCGCACTGGTTCGAGAGGCCTGCCTGCCACTCGTATCGGCTGCGCGTCAGCGAGGATTCATATTCCTGATCGTCGCGCTCGCGGTCGGTGGAATTGCGCTCACGCAAAGGCCTCGCCGGCTGGCTGAGGACGGCTCATCCGCCACCGTTCCGCCCCATGCAGCGGATCCCAAGATCGCGGCTGCAGATGCCGATGGACCGAAGACGGCTACTGAAACCCGACCTGCGGGAAGCGAGGCTATCCAGATACTGGAGCAGCTCGGCAAGTTGCGCGATGCAGGCGTGCTCACGCAGGAAGAGTTCGAGGCCAAGAAGGCGGAGATTCTCGCCCGCATCTAAGCGGACAACTTCAAGCAGGCCGAACGGGGGAAGGCCGGCAGGCTTCGCTGCGTAGAGGCTACTGGCTGGCAGGGCGTTGCGCGGCGTGCGGCGACCTGCGGGCCTTGACCTGTCAGCCTTCGGGCATGGCACAAAGCCCCCGTCGCGAATCCCGAAGTCTAGTTGGGGAGGAACGCGCTCGCTCAACGCCCGTTCGTCGACCTATGGCGAACCTCGAGCCGCTGCTCACAGAGGAGGAGCTGGCCCAGTACCTGCGGGTGTCCCGCGAGACCGTCCGCCAGTGGCGCAAGAACCGCGTCAACAAGGTCCGAGACGCCGAGCGTGGGCCCGACTGCACCTACGCCGGTCGGAAGGTCCTGTATCGGCTGTCCGTCGTCTCTCAGTGGCTCGAGGCGAACACCGACGGGCGACCCTGCTGACCTAGCGGCGCCCCGCTCCCGGACAATCGGGGTGGGGCGTCGCTGTCGTTCGCGGGCTACTGCGGGGGTGCGTCGCTCTCGTACTTCCACGGGAACGAACGCCTCGCGGTCGTGCTCCACGATCCCAGTCACGGACCTCGATGGCAGCCTCGACGCCAAGGTGTCGCGCCTGCGTCAGTGGCGGCGATGAGGTCCGTCGTTTCGCGATGGGTGCCAGCGAAGACGTGCTCGCAGCCGTAGTTGAGCACTGTCACGACGTCGGTGCCCATGTACGAGGTGAGCTGCACGCGGAACGACGCCAGCGCCCGCGTGTTCGGGCGGTCAGTCGCCGGCATCGCCCAGCCGTCCGCGACAGAGGACTACGAGGGCGGCGCCTTGGTCGTTCACTTCGCCGGCCAGCGCCTCGAGGTGCCCCGCACCCGCGGCACCCTGATCGCCCTGCCTGGCTGGACCGTCAACGAGGTCGAGCCCGTGACGGCCGGGGAGCGCTGGTCGCTCATCGTCAACGGGCGAGGTCCGAGGCTGCGCTAGCCCCGCTCCAGGAGACGCTTCTTAATGGCGTCGTCTACCTCGGCCCGCATGAGGTCGCGAACGGACACGCCGCCCCATGCCCAATCGTCCAGAGCTGTCCGAAGGGGCGGCTCGAGGTTGTCTGGTTCGCCGCGCTCATCCCTGAAGTACTGCCCGTCCTCTCTGACCCGCGCGCGCGTGGCTGGAAGCTCCCCGGGCGGCAGTAGCCGCAGGCGAGTTCTCATGATCTGGCTGCGATCTCCGCGGTTCGTCGTCAGCTCGATCTGATCCACCAGTTCGGCAAGCGCATCGATCTCGAAGTCGAGGCGACGCTCACGGGCGAGGGCGCGCTGAGCGTCCCTGGTCGCCCTACTCGACAGCAGTAGCGCAACGACGGCGAGGATGGTGGCCAGTACGGTGGCCATGGACGAGGTGACGTTGACGACGTCTTGCCACCCGTCGCTGAGCCAGTGGTGAGCGAGCATGGCCCCGAAACTTAGTGTTCGGGCCACAGGGACCGCCCCGCACCCGGACAACCGGGGCGGGGCGTCGCTGTCGTTCGGGCTAGATCAGCCTCTCGGCGAGGTCAGCGCCGCGCACCAGCGCCGCCGCCAGCGAACGAGCCTCGCTCGGGAGCAGCCTCACCTCGTACCCGCGGAAGTCGAGCGCGAGAACCAGGTCCTCGACGTAGTCGACGTGGCCGTCCTCGCGCATGTGGTCGGTCTGCCGGACTGCCAGGTCCCAGCCGCCCTGACGGGCACGTGTGGCCGGTCGGTCGTCGAGACGGTGAACCTCGGGCAGGAAGCCGCCCGCAACGCCGTAGACGTGGGTTACCTGCCCAGCCGGGTCGGTCCCGTGCTCGTGGGCACGGTCGCCCTCGCACCACTCCGGGTGCTGTATCTGGCGCGGGGTGCTCGTGGTCTGATCAGTCATGGGTCCTGCTCCCTTGCATCGGATGGGGGTGGGATCAAGGCCCTCGGCAGGTGTTCCAGCACCTGCTGGGGGCCGCCTCGTGTCACGGACGTGTCACAAGGTTGGGGGGATCGCCGCGGACGGCGGGGAACGACAGTGGACGTGATCACGGTCCTGACCTGCAGGTTCGTCGCGTGGCTTGGACCTCGGTGGACCTGCTCGGATGGGTCCCGCCGGACTTGTAAACAGGTGGTTAGGGGTTCGAGTCCCCTCGCCGGCTCCGAGATCCACGGGAGAACGCCGGCTCCGAGGTCGGTGGGACAGCGCCCCGCACCGCTGGCAGGATGGGCACCGGGTCGAGCCGGAGCTCCACGGAAGGTCCTGGCCGTGCCCATCCCGCGTCGCCCCGCCGAGGTCCTGCATGACGGCGAGTGGCTGCCCGCCGACCTGCTGCACGCCTACCGCGACCGCCACGGCCGGTGGCACGCGGTGGTCGAGTACACGGTGCGGCCGGGGGAGAAGTACCACCACGCGCGACCGCAGGCCGAGGTGCGCCGGCGCGAGCCGGGCTGAGCTCGGCCGCAGGTGCTCAACCGCGGCGCGACGGGCGCTCGAGGTAGCGCTCGTCCGGCTCGGCGAACCCGAGGCGGGCGTAGAGACCGTGGGCATCCCGGGTGTGCAGCATCCAGCGGAAGTCGGCGCCGGGGCCCTCCTCCACCACGTGGCGCACCACCGTCTCGCCCAGGCCGCGGCCCCGGTGCTCGGGCAGCACGAAGACGTCGGCGAGGTAGGCGGTGGAGACGCCGTCGGAGAAGGCGCGGGCGAAGGCGACCATGTGGCCCTCGACGTCGTAGGCGCCCACCACCCGCCAGGCGCTCAGCACCTGCGTCTCGACGTCGTCCCGGGTGCGCCAGCGGGCCCAGTAGGCATGCTCGGACAGGAAGGACCAGACGACGTCGAGGTCGATGCGCGAGGGGTCGTCGTCGAGCTCGTAGTCCACGTCCTGCACCTTCAGCACCTTGTCCCGCGCCGTGACCGGCGCTACTCCGACGCTCTGTCGGAGACATGCCCGCGAGGGGAGCCACGCACCCTACTCGACGTGCGGGGGTGCGACCGGACCCGTCCACCCACCGGTGGGTGGTGGTGCTGGCCCCACCCCGAACCGCCAGGCAGCACGGTCGTCCTGCGGCCGCCGCGGCCGCAGGCTCCTTGATGTCAACGAACCCCGCCGGTCCGAAAGACCGAGGGGTCATCGCGAATCCATCGACAGGGAGCCCCGCCATGAACCGCACCGTCCGCCGCATCGCCGTCACCGGCCTCGCCGCCTCCGCCCTCGCCCTCTCGGCCGCCCCGGCCTTCGCGCACGAGTGCTACAACGCCAACCGGTCCACCCAGGGCGCCGTGTCGGCGGGCACGCACTCCAAGATCTGGTCCGACGACATGCTCAGCGACGCCGACCTGTTCGGCTTCATGGGGCTGCAGTTCTCCGCCGAACAGCTGGCGCAGATCGACGCCGTCCTGGCCGCCGAGCACGTGGCCTCGACCATCGTGATCGGTGGCGGCTCGCCGTTCGAGATCACCTGCGACGAGGACTACATCTGCACCTCGGTCAACCCGGGCGGCCACGACACCGAGCAGGCCGGTGGCCAGGGCGGCGACATCGCCGACAGCATGCCGGACAAGAACAAGGCGGACGGGAAGGGCATCGACCACCTCGGCGACGGCGCCGTCGTGTTCGAGGCGTGGGTCGCCGCCTACGACCAGGTCGTCGGCCTCCCGCTCTGACGCGCTGTGCGGACCAGAGGCCGTGCCCGCCGGCACGTCAGGCGGGGGCGGCCACCGGACGGGTGGCGGGGCCGCCGTCGACGAGCAGCTCCCGCCACCGGCCCCGGTCGTGCCGCGAGGGGGTGGAGGACGCCACGAAGCGCGTCACCGCCTCGGCGAACCGCGCCGGCTCGTCCGCCATCGGGAAGTGGCCGGAGCGGTCGAAGACCTCCAGGCGGGCGCCGGGGATGACCGCTGCCGCCGCCCGCGCGTGCTTGAGCGGCAGGACGGTGTCCCGCCGGCCCCACACGACGAGCACGGGCATCTCGGCGGCCAGGTAGGCGCGGTCGAGCATGGTCACCACCTGTCCGCGCCAGTCGACGGCGGCCCGCAGGACGTGGAGGAAGGCCCGGCGGGCGGCCGGGTCGGCGAGCGCGCCGTAGACGTCGCTCAGCCCGTGCAGGTCGTGGGTCCACGGCAGGCGCGTCCGGGCGGCGACGCCGGCCACCGCCGTGACGGCGCCGCGCACCGGCGGAAGGGTGGCGGCCGCGAGGGCGGGCCCGCTGCCGGGGAGGGTGGCCGCCCGCAGCAGCGGGTTCACCGTCCGGCCCAGCCCGCCGGACCCCACCAGGACGACCCGCTCGGTGCGCTCGGGGAACTGGTAGGCGAACTGCATGGCCACCCCGCCGCCGAAGCTGTGGCCCACGACGGTGGCGCGCTCGATCCCGAGCACGGTCAGCAGGTCCCGCATCCCGTTGGCGAAGCCGCCGATGCTGTAGTCGGCCCGCGGCTTGGCCGAGGCCCCGTGCCCGAGCAGATCCGGCGCGACCACCGTGAAGCGCTCGGCGAGGGCGCCGAGCACGGGCAGCCAGGTGCGGTGGTCGCACCCGATGCCGTGCAGGAGGAGCAGTGCCGGGCCGGACCCGGCGGTCACGTAGGCCCGCTCGTGGCCGTGGACGACGACGGTGCGGAGCTCGGGCTCGACCTGCGGCAGGGCGACGACGGCCACCTGAGCCCTCCCCGGTCCGGCGACGTTGCGGAAGGCGGCCAGCGTACGCACGGCACTCGTCCGGGCACCCGTCGTGGATCGCCCCTCCGCTCGTTCGCCCAGGTAGGGACCGTATTGCCCGGCCCTGGTCGCCAGGCGCAGCCGTTCGCCCGCGCGGGCCCGCCGCTCCGGGCGGGGGGCGACGGCGGTGGCGACGGGGGCCCGGCCCCCGGGCAGGCTCGTGGCGGCGACCCGGACGGCGGCTCGTTCGCGCAGGCGAATGACATGCGTGTCGTTCCCGGCCTACGATGACCCGGACGCGCTCGCCCTCGAGCGCAGCACCGACCGTCCACTTCCAGGGGAGCCGCGATGGACGCCGCGAACGCCCTCACCGCGCCGGCCACCGAGCCCGGCGGCGAGCTGACCGAGCGTGACCGCGAGATCCTCGCCTTCGAGCGGCAGTGGTGGAAGTACGCGGGCGCCAAGGAGCAGGCCATCCGCGACCTGTTCGACATGTCGGCCACCCGCTACTACCAGGTCCTCAACGCGCTCATCGACCGTCCCGAGGCGCTCGCGCACGACCCGATGCTGGTCAAGCGGCTGCGGCGGCTGCGCGCCACCCGGCAGCGGGCCCGCTCGGCGCGCCGCCTCGGCATCGAGGTCTGACCGCGCCGCATGCCGACCCGCACGACCGAACCTGGCGACCAGCACGTGAACGAGCAGCGGTGAACGAGGACCGGGGGGCGAGCGCGTGAACCAGCTCGACACCCGCGAC
>JBQCIO010000128.1:0-3983 GCA_051953655.1 Motilibacteraceae bacterium | reverse complement strand
CCCAGGACAGCAGAGACGCGACGACGTAGAGGCCGAGGGCGAGCAGCAGCACGTGTGCCAGGGCGGTGGTGTCGATGCCGCGCCCGGGCACGAGGTCCATCCGCGCCAGCATGTCGGCGATGTTGGAGCGACCGGCGGCTCGGGCGGCCTGCACCGCCTGCTCCTTGGTGGTGCCGGCCGGCAGCTGCTTGCCGACGACGCCGCTGAAGATGATGTCCGTCGCGCGGCCGAGGATCTTCGGCCCGAGCACCATGCCGGCCACGCTGAGCACGCCGAGCACGAGGACCGCGCCCACGCGCAGCCGCTCGGGCGCCAGCCGCTGGGCCAGGCGACGCCCCGAGGACCGGAAGTCCAGCGCCTTCTCCGCCGGCATCCCCATCCCGCCGAACGGGCCGTGCCCCGGTCCGCCGCCGCGCATCGGCGGCCGCGGCGGCCGGGGCGCCGGCAGGGCGGGCGCCTCGCTCTTGCTCGTGCTCATGCCGCCGCCTCCGCGCTCAGCTGGGACTCGACGATCTCGCGGTAGGTGGGGCAGGTCCGCAGCAGCAGCTCGTGCGTGCCGACGCCGACGACCGCGCCGTCGTCGAGCACGACGATCTGGTCGGCGTCGACGATGGTGGAGACCCGCTGGGCGACGATGACGACCGTGGCTCCGGTCACGTAGGGGCGCAGCGCGGCCCGCAGCCGGGCGTCGGTGGCGACGTCGAGGGCGGAGAAGGCGTCGTCGAACAGGTAGATCTCCGGCCGGCGCACCAGGGCGCGGGCGATGGCCAGCCGCTGGCGCTGACCGCCCGAGACGTTGGTGCCGCCCTGGGAGATCGGGGCCTCGAGCCCCCCGGGCATCGCCTCGACGAACTCCCGTGCCTGGGCCACCTCGAGCGCCTCCCACAGCTCCTCGTCGGTGGCGTCCTCGCGCCCGTAGCGCAGGTTGCTCGCCACGGTTCCGCTGAACAGGTAGGCCTTCTGCGGGACCAGCCCGATGCGGCTCCACAGGGCGTCGGGTGCCAGGTCGCGCACGTCGACGCCGTCGATGCGGACGCTGCCGCCGGTGACGTCGTAGAGCCGGGGCACCAGCGAGACCAGCGTGGTCTTCCCCGAGCCGGTGCTGCCGATGACCGCCGTGGTCTGCCCGGGGCGGGCGTGGAAGGAGACGCGGCGCAGCACCGGAGCCTCGGCGCCGGGGTAGCTGAACTCCACCGCGTCGAGCTCGAGGTCGCCGCGGGAGGCTGCGTCGACGCTGACCACCCGCTGCGGCGGGACGACGCTGCTGGAGGTGGTGAGCACCTCGCCGATGCGGTCGGCGCAGACCGCGGCCCGCGGGACCATCATCGCCATGAAGGTGGCCATCATCACCGACATGAGGATCTGCATGAGGTAGGCGAGGAAAGCCGTCAGGCTGCCCACCTGCATCTGTCCGCTGTCCACCCGCGCCGCGCCGAACCAGAGCACCGCGACGCTCGAGGCGTTGAGGATGAGCATGACGGTCGGGAAGATCATCACCATCAGCCGGCCGGCGTGCAGCGCGGTCTCGGTGAGCTCGGCGTTGGCGCGGCCGAACCGCTCGGCCTCGTGCTGCTCGCGCACAAACGCGCGCACCACGCGCAGGCCGGAGAGCTGCTCGCGCAGGACGCGGTTCACGGCGTCGATGCGCACCTGCATCAGCCGGAACTGCGGGATCATCCGGCGCAGGATCAGGCTGATCGAGACCACCAGCGCCGGGACGCTCACCAGCATGAGCCAGGACAGGCCGACGTCCTCGCGCAGCGCCATGATGATTCCGCCGACGCACATGATCGGGGCGGCCACCAGCATGGTTCCGGTGGCCAGCACCAGCATCTGCACCTGCTGCACGTCGTTGGTGGTGCGGGTGATGAGCGACGGCGCGCCGAAGCGGTTCACCTCGCGCGCGGAGAACGTGCCGACGCGGCGGAAGACGGCCCCCCGCAGGTCGCGGCCGAAGGCCATCGCGGTGCGCGCGGCGAAGTAGACCGCGGCCACCGAGCAGACGATCTGCACCAGGCTGATGGCGAGCATCACGGCGCCGGTGCGCAGGATGTAGGCGGTGTCGCCGCGCGCGACGCCCTGGTCGATGATCTTCGCGTTGAGGCTGGGCAGGTAGAGCGAGGCGATCGTTCCGACGAGCTGTAGGAGGACGACGGCCAGCGCTTCGCGCCGGTAGGGACGCAGGTGGTCGCGGAGCAGCCGGGTCAGCATGAGCGCCTCGCTTCTTGGTGTGGGTGGCTGCTGATGCCGTCGAGCAGCAGCGAGACGATCTCGTCGGGGGACAGGGGCTGGTGGTCGGTGATGGCCGGGTGGGTGCCGGCGAAGGTGAGCAGCCGCAGCAGCCGCAGCGCCTCGGCCGGCTCGACCCGCAGTTCCTCGCGGTCGGACTCGAGCAGGGTGGCGGCCACCGCCAGCGCTCCGGCGTGCCGCGGAGGGTCGTCCGGCGGGCACCCGTCGTCGTGCGGCGGGCGGTCCATGCCCAGGGCGTCGAGCAGGTGGAACACGCCCGACAGGTGCCGCTGCAGCACCTCCACCACGACGACGAGCCGCTCCCGCAGGGGGAGTGCGCGGTCGACGGCGGCCAGCTCGGCCGTGAGCGGGTCGGGGTCGAAGGCGTGCGCCACCGCCGCGTCCACCAGCTCGTCCTTGCTCGCGAACACCCTGAAGATGGTGCCCTCGGCCACGCCGGCGGCCTGGGCGATCTGCCGGGTGCTCACGTTGCGCCCGTGCTCGCGCACCAGCGCCAGCGTGGCGTCGACCAGCAGGGCGCGGCGCTCGTCCGGAGGGAGCGGGGCGGCGCGACGTCGGGAGAGGGCGGTGCTCACGGGCGCACGCTAACTGAGTGAGCACTCACTCGCGAGGGGTTTTGCCATCCGGTCACCGACCCGCCCGCGGGTCGGCGGTGAGGTGCGTGGTGCGACGGACCGGGCAGGATCGGTGCGGACCTGCTCGCCGCCGCGGCGGGCGGAGGGAGGGCACGAGTGACCCCGCAGCCTGGGATCTTCGCGTTGGGCACGGCCGCGCAGTGCTACCTCGAGCTCGACCGGCGCGACGGCGTCGACGTCGCGGCCTTCGTGGCTGCGGTGGCGGCCCTGGACGAGCCGAGCGCGTCGATGGGCGGGGCGAACGTGGTCGTCGGCTTCCGGCCCGGGCTGTGGGACCACGTGGCGGGCGACGACGCCCCGCGCGGGGTGCGCGGCTTCGACGAGCCGGTGGTGGGACCGGACGGCTTCGTGATGCCGGCCACCCAGCACGACGGGTGGATCTGGGTGGCGGGGGCGAGCCGCGACGTCGTCTTCGACGTCGCCACCGGTGCTGTTGCGGTGCTGCGCGACCTCGCGGAGGTGGCCGACGAGGTGGACGGCTGGCCGTACCACCGGGTGCGCGACCTCACCGGCTTCATCGACGGCACCGAGAACCCGCCGGTGGTGGAGGCGCCTGAGGTGGCGCTGGTCCCCGACGGCGAACCCGGCGCCGGGGCGTCGGTGGTGCTGGTGCAGAAATGGCGGCACCTGGCAAGGGAGTGGTCGGCGCTGGACCCGGCCGCCCAGGAGAAGGTGATCGGGCGGACCAAGCCGGACAGCGTCGAGCTGGCCGAGGACGTCATGCCGGAGAACTCGCACGTCTCGCGGACCGTGGTGGAGGAGGGCGGCGAGGAGCTGGAGATCTTCCGGCGCAACACCCCCTACGGCGGGGTCCGCGACCACGGCACCTACTTCGTCGGCTTCTGCGGCCGGCAGCGGGTGCTGCACGTGATGCTCGAGCGGATGGCCGGCGTCGGCGACGGGCTGCGCGATGCCCTCACGCACTACGCCGAGCCGCTGTCCGGCGCCTACTACGTCGTGCCGTCCGTGGAGGCCCTGCGCCGGCAGCGAAGGTAGGCGGTTCCGCGGGCGGGGCGCCCCCCGTGTGGGCGCCCCCCGCCCCGGGACAAAAAACAGACCCCCCCCCGGGGCCCCCGGGCCCCGGCGGGCCACCGGGCG
>JBQCIO010000127.1:0-3377 GCA_051953655.1 Motilibacteraceae bacterium | reverse complement strand
CCCGTCGACGGCGAGGCGCACCTCGCCGTCGACGGCGGCCAGCCGGCGCAGGTGGCCCGGCAGGGCCACCCGGACGGTGCTCACCTCGCCCGTGGACGGTGCTGACCGACCGGCCGGCGAACCGCCGACCCGGCTCACGGCAGGACCTGCACCTCGACCGAGAGCACCGGCGGCAGGTTGCTGACCGCCGCGCTCCAGGTGTCGCCGCCGTCGGCGGAGGCGTAGACCTGCCCCCCGGTGGTGCCGACGTAGAGCCCGCAGTCGTCGAGGGTGTCGACGGCCATGGCGTCGCGCAGCACGTTGACGTAGCAGTTCTCCTGGGGCAGGCCGTTGGTGAGCGGTTCCCACTCGTTGCCGCCCACCCGGCTGCGGTAGACGCGCAGGCGCCCCTCCGGCGGGTAGTGCTCGCCGTCGCTGGTGATGGGGACGACGTAGACGGTCTCGGGCTCGTGGGCGTGCACGGCGATCGGGAAGCCGAAGTCGGTGGGCAGGTTCCCGCTGATCTCGCGCCAGCTCGAGCCGTTGTCGTCGCTGCGCATGACGTCCCAGTGCTTCTGCATGAACAGCGTGTCCGGGCGGGACGGGTGGCGGGCCAGGCGGTGGACGCAGTGGCCGACCTCGGCCTCCTCCTCCGGGATGGCGCCCGAGCGCAGGCCCTTGTTGGCGGGCTCCCAGCTCTTGCCGCCGTCGTCGGTGCGGAAGACGCCGGCCGCGCTGATGGCCACGTGCATCCGCTGCTCGTCGCGCGGGTCGAGCAGCAGCGTGTGCAGGCACATGCCGCCGGCGCCCGGCTGCCAGTCCTTGCCGGTGGTGTGGTGGCGCAGCCCGGCCAGCTCGGCCCAGGTCCGGCCGCCGTCGGTGCTCTTGAACAGCGCCGCGTCCTGCACGCCGGCGTAGACGGTGTCGGGGTCGGTGGGCGAGCCCTCGAAGTGCCAGATGCGGGTGAACTCCCACGGCCGCAGGGTGCCGTCGTACCACTGGTGGTCGCCGACCGGGGCCTCGTAGACGAGCTCGTTGCCGACCGGCTGCCAGCTGCGCCCGCCGTCGTCGGAGCGCTGCACGACCTGGCCGAACCAGCCGCTGGACTGCGAGGCCCACAGCCGGTCGGGGTCGGCCGGCGACCCGGCCACGTGGTAGACCTCCCAGCCGCCGAAGTGCGGGCCGTCCACCCGCCAGTCGCGGCGCGAGCCGTCCGAGGTGAGCACGAAGGCTCCCTTGCGCGTGCCGACCAGGACCCGAACCGACGTCATGCGACTCACCTCTCGTCTCCGGCGCCGGAGGGCTCCCGCGGCGCTTCTCCCCCGTCTGACGACCCCGACGGCGAGAACTCATCGGTGAGCCTCCCGCCGACCTCCGACAGGGAGCAAGGGGGTTGCACCGGCGACGCCGCGGCGTGTTCGAGCGCCGCGTTTGCCGTGACATCCCTTCTGTCCGTCCCCCCGTGCGCCTACCGTCCGGGCGAGGTGCGTGCGGGTCGCCGGGGCAGCACGAGGGGGCGTCATGCGCAGGACGGTCGTCACACTCATCAGCACGACGGCGCTGCTGCTCGGCGGCACGGTCGGCGCGGTGGCCACGGCGACCGGGGCAGGAGCCACCGCCCCCGGTGCCGTGCACATGAAGGGGCTGCAGGCGCCGGCCTCGGTCTCCCGCGACGTCCAGGGCATCGCGCACGTGCGGGCCCGCACCGAGCACGACCTGTTCTTCCTCAACGGGTGGGTGCACGCCGGAGACCGCCTGTTCCAGATGGACCTGAGCCGGCGGCAGCCGTCGGGCACCTCGGCCGAGCTGCTGGGGCCGAGCGCCCTGCCCGGCGACGTCCAGGCGCGCACCATCGGGCTGCGCCGCGCCGCCGAGCGCAGCCTCCCGCTGCTCGCGACCGGCACCCGCGCCGACCTGCAGGCCTACGCCGACGGCGTCAACGAGTGGGTGCGCGCGCACCCGGGGCTCACCCCGGAGTACGCGGCGCTGAAGGTGCGCACGTTCGCGCCGTGGACCCCGCTGGACAGCGTGACGATCGGCAAGGCCATCTCGTTCGAGCTGAGCTTCGACCTCGACACCGGCAACACCACCGCGCTCCAGGCCTACCTGGCGGCCGGCGCCGCCAAGGGCTTCGACGGCAAGGCGCTGTTCAGCCAGGACACCTGGCGGGTGCAGCCGTTCACCCTCGCCTCGACCGTGCCGGACGCCACCGCGTCCCGGGCGCCGTCGAGGTCCCGCTCCCACGCGCTGGCCACCACCGCCCCCGGGCTGACCCCGCAGGTCCAGCGGATGGCGCAGGACTGGCGGGCCGCCCTGGAGCGGTCGGCCCCGTTCCTGCGCGAGGCGGTGACGCCGCAGGACCGGGCCGGGTCCAACGAGTGGGGCATCTCCGGCCGGCTCAGCGCCACCGGGCGCCCGATGGTCGCCAACGACCCGCACCTGTCGCTCGGCATGCCCTCGACCTTCTACCCGATCCACCTGACCGCCGGCGCGATCGACGTCACGGGCAACGGCTTCCCCGGAACGCCCGGGGTGATCCTGGGCCACAACGCCCACGTGTCGTGGGGCGCGACCACGAACCCGATGGACGTCACCGACACCTTCGCCGAGAAGGTGGTGGCCGACCCGACCTCGCCGTCGAAGCTCAGCACCGTCTACCAGGGCCGGCTCGAGCACGTCGTCCCGGTTCCCGAGACCTACAAGGTGAACCAGGGCGGCACGCTGGTCACCGTGCCGCCGAGCGAGCAGGTGCCCGCGGCCACGCTCATCGTGCCCCGGCGGAACAACGGCCCGATCGTGTCGCTCACCGCGCCGACGGCTGCTGCCGCGGGATCGGGGCTGAGCGTGCAGTACACGGGGTTCAGCGGCACCCGTGAGCTGGACACCTTCCTCGGCTTCGACCGGGCCCGGAACCTGGCCGACTTCCAGCGTGCGCTGACGTTCTTCGACGTCGGCTCACAGAACTTCGCCTACGCCGACGACCGCGGCAACCTCGCCTACTTCACCAGCGCCGAGATGCCGCTGCGCGAAGACCTGGAGGCCGGAAAGGTGAACGGGCTGCCGCCGTGGTTCGTGCGCGACGGGCAGGGCGGCGACGAGTGGCTGCCGGCGACCCACCACTACCCCGGCCAGGCGGTCCCCTACGAGATCCTGCCGCCGCAGGAGATGCCGCACGTCGTCAACCCGCGCGCCGGCTTCTTCGTCAACGCCAACAACGACCCGGCCGGCACCAACCTGGACAACGACCCGCTCAACCAGCTGCGGCCGGGCGGCGGGATCTACTACCTCAACGCCGGCTACGACGGCTTCCGGGCCGGGCGGATCACCGAGATGATCCGGGACGCCACCAAGGGCGGGCACCGGCTGACCATGACCGACCTGGAGCGGATGCAGGCCGA
>JBQCIO010000126.1:0-3547 GCA_051953655.1 Motilibacteraceae bacterium | reverse complement strand
CCGGCATCTACGACCTGCGGATCCACCACGACGACGTCATCAGCCCGGTGCTGCGGCACTGGAAGGTCTGGGACCTGGAGAACCTCTCCGCGCAAGGTGAGCAGGCCCGCGAGGAGCTGGCCACGTTCCTGGCCGGCCTGGACGCCCAGGCGAGCCGCTTCGTGGAGAAGCGCGAGGCCAAGCGCGCCCGGGACGCCGCCCGCTCGAGCTGACGCACCCCCGGAGCTGCAAGGGGCGCCCTCACCCGCATCGCAGCGGGTGAGTGCGCCCCTTCGCTCACGGGTGCTTGCGAGCCGTCAGGCCATGCCCTCCGGCACGGCCGACAGGACCTCCTCGATGGCCTTGGCCAGGGCCCGCGCCGACTCAGCGGTCAGCTCGACGGCCACCCGCGCCGACGGCCCCTGCGAAGGCGCCAGGAAGTCCAGGTTGAGGGTGTGGCCGGCCTGGGCGTGGACCGGATGGTCGAAGTAGACGCTGGCCTGCTCCACGGCGAACCAGCCCTGCGGTCCCTTGCCGCTGCCCTCGACCTCGACCTTCTCGGTGACGTAGGTGCACATGGGGAACTCTCTCCCTGGAGTGGAGGTCGACCGTCAGGCCGGGATGGACAGGTGCTCGCCGTAGAAGGCGGCGATCTTCGCCCAGCCGTCGGTGGCCGCGGCCGGGCGGTAGCTGGGCCGGTCGGTCGCGAAGAACCCGTGCCCGGCGTCCTCGTAGGTGTGCAGCGTGAAGGTCTTGCCGTGCTCGGCCAGCACCTTCTCCAGCTCGGCCACGTGCTCGGGCGAGGGGTAGACGTCCTCGGCGCCGAACAGGCCCAGCAGCGGGCAGCGCAGTTCGCCCAGCCGGTCGGTGAGCGGGGTGATCGGGATCGGGAAGCTCTCCGGCGGGACACCGGTGACGAAGGCGCCGTAGCAGTCGACCACGGCGTCGACGTCGAGGCTGAGGCCGGCCAGCACGCTCTGCCGGCCGCCGGAGCAGTAGCCGATGACGCCGACCTTGCCGTTGCTGTGCTCGAGGCTGCGCAGGTGAGCGGCGGCGCCCGCGACGTCGCCGACCAGCCGCTCGTCCGGCACCCCGCCCTGGGCCCGGGCGGTGGCCGCGGCGTCGTCCGGGCTCGCCCCGGGCGCCTCGCGCGTGTAGAGGTTGGGGCAGATGGCGGCGAAGCCGAGGGTGGCGAACCGCCGGGTGATCTCCTTGGTGGCGGCGTCGTAGCCGGGCATGTGGTGGATGACGACGACGCCCCCGCGCAGCCCCTCGGTGAGCGGGCGGGCGAGGTAGGCCTCGAGCACGTCGCCGCCGGCACCCTCGATGGTCAGGCTGCCGGCCTCGATGTGGTCGTCGGGAAGCGCGAGCGCGGTCACGCAGGACCTCCGGGTCGTGGGGGGAGCGGCGCAAGGGGCACGGATGGTCCCCCGCGGCGCCGGCTGAGAGTCGTTAGCCACGCTAACCGAACCCCCGGAGACCCGCGCGCCGGGGTCGCCGCCCCGGCTCGCCCGCCGGCCGGCTCTGGACCGGCACCGGACGGGGAGGGCGAGCTCTGCGCGAGGTGCTCGGTCAGCCCTGCTCGGTGCGCGCATGGGTGCCGGGTAGCGGCACGACCCGGCGCGGCTCGACCCGCGCGGCCGCCACGGCGGCCTCGGCTGCCGCCCGCACCGGAGCGGGGGCGTCGTTGCGCCAGACCAGGGCCACGGTGACGGCCAGCGGGGGACGCCCGAAGGGCCGCCAGGTGCGCTGGGGCAGCCCGGGGGCCGCCTCGGCGGTGGCGAGGTAGGGCAGGTCGCGCACGAGGACGCCGGCCGGCACGCCCTGGGCGAGCGCGGGCAGCTCCACCCAGCGCGGCCGTCCGCCGGCCCGGCGCAGGGCGCCGTCGATCTCGTCGAACAGCTCGGGGGCGGCTCCCCGGTCCTGCACGGCCACGGCGGTGCGGACCAGGTCCGCGGCGCTGATGACCGGTCGGTCCACCAGCGGGTGGTCGGTGGGCAGCCACAGCCCGAGCGGCTCGGTGCGCAGCGGCTCGACCCGCACCCCGCGGGCCCGGCACGGCAGCCGCACCAGGGCCAGCTCCAGCCCGCCCTGCTGCACGTCCACCACGGCGTCGACGCCGCGGCGCGGGACGACCTGGGCGGTGCCGTCGGCACGGTCGAGGGCCTCGACGACCCGGCCGAGCAGGTCCGAGGCGATGCCTGGTGGCACGCCCAGGCGCATCGGGCCGCCCCGCTCGGTGCTGGCGGCGGCCTCGGTGATCCGCGCCACGTCGTCGAGGACGCGCCGCGCCAGCGGGAGCAGCGTGCGACCGGACGGGGTGAGGGTCATGGTCCGTCCGGTCGAGGACCGCACGAACAGGGGCGTGCGCAGCTCCTCCTCCAGCTGGGCGAGCTGCTCGCTCACCGACGGCTGGGCGAAGCCGAGCTTGCGGGCGGCCGCCCGCACGGACCCCTCCTCGGCGATCGTGACGAACGCCCTCAGGTGACGCAGCTCCACCGTCCCCCACCCCCTCCCGTCGGGGGGAGGTCGCCGCCCCGCCCCACGTCGCGCCGGACGTGCGCAGGACGCCCGACGCGGAGCGTCAGGTCGGACGCAGCGCGGAGCGTCTCCCCGCCGCTGGCGGCCCTGCCCTCCGCCGCGCCGCGTTCCATCACTCAGGGTCACCACCTTGCTGCTCATCGCGCATCGTGCGCACCGCCCGGTGTGCACTACAGAGGTACTGCACCGCACCGACGCTGGCCAGCGTTTTCGTCACCATCGTTGGGGAGCGCCCGCCGTACCGGACAGGGCGGAAGGTCCCTCGATGTCGCCTCACCTCTCAGCCGATCGGTTCCGTTTATGGACAGAGGTTGTACGGAGAGTCACCAGCGAGCGCTGGCGGTCGAGCGGGCCGGGCCGGCCCCGATCGGAGTTGCCCGCACCGCTGGCCGCCGCCCCGGCTGCCGTCGCAGGCTCCTCCTGCCCGAGCGGTTCGGCGGCATGCGGCAGCAGACCGTCGAGTGAGCCGCCCGGGCAGGGCACCACAGCGAGTCTCGGGAGCGAGCGACGTGGCGAGCACCGGCGACCGACCGACGTCCCTGCACCGACAGGGCCGGCAGCCGGTCGCAGCCGACGACCATGGGGGCGAGCGTGCTGCGCGGGAGGATCCGCGCGGCGCGGTGGTCGTGGAGCTGCATCCGGTACGCGACGCGCTCGTGGCCCGGGTCCGGGGGGACCTGGACGTGATCCACGCCCAGCAGGCGCGGGCGCAGCTCTACCGGCTGCACCCCGCGGGGGGACTGCTGGTCCTCGACGTCACCGACGTCGGGCGGGTCGACGTGCAGGGGCTCGCGGTGCTCGTCGGGCTGGTCCGGAGGCTGCGCTGCGCGGGGGAGCGGTGCCGCCTGGTGGTGGGGGACGGACCGGTCGCCGCGGCGGTGGGCCGCCAGGGTCTGGGTGAGGTGCTGCCGTGCCTCCGCTCGCTCGGGGAAGCCCTGGCCCCGCCGGTCGCCTCCGGTCCCTGACCGGCTCCCTGCCGCCGGGAGGGGCCCCCCGGTCTGGGGCCGACCCGGGGCCGACATGGTAA
>JBQCIO010000125.1:0-24425 GCA_051953655.1 Motilibacteraceae bacterium | reverse complement strand
GACTTCCTCTTCGCCTGCGCCGCCTACCCCGAGGAAGAACCCCTCTGGTCCGAGGTCGAGGCCGAGGCCCGCGAGAACGTCGCCCGCCTCACCCCCCACCCCAGCCTCGTCCTCTGGAACGGCAACAACGAGAACATCTGGCAGCACGACGACCGGGACTGGGCGCCCGCGTTGCAGGGGCGCACGTGGGGACTGGGCTACTACTACGACCTCCTACCGCGCGTCGTGGCCGAGGTGGACCCGACGCGGCCCTACTGGCCCGGATCGCCGTGGTCGGGATCGCCGGAGCGTCCCGCCAACGACCCGGACCACGGCTGCATGCACGTCTGGGACGTCTGGAACGAGCGCGACTACACCGCCTACCTCGACCACACCCCGCCGTTCGTCTCCGAGTTCGGCTGGCAGGCGCCACCCACGTGGAGCGTGCTTCGCGCGGCCACTGCTGACGACCCGCTGACCCCCACGTCCGCCGGTGTCCTCGCCCACCAGAAGGCGTTCAACGGCAAGGACTCCTTGGCTCGGGGGCTCGCGGACCACTTCGGCGAGGTGGACGGCGTCGACGCCTGGCACCACCTGACCCAGGTGAACCAGGCCCGGGCGCTCCAGCTCGGCATCGAGCACTGGCGTTCTCGATGGCCCCGCACCGCGGGTGCCGTGGTGTGGCAGCTCAACGACTGCTGGCCGTCCCTCTCGTGGGCAGTGGTCGACTCCGGCGAGCACCCCAAGCCCGCGTTCTTCGCCCTGCGCCGAGCCTTCGCCGACCGCCTGGTGACGGTGCAGCCGCGTGGCGGCCGTCTCGTCGTCGCTCTGGTGAACCAGAGCGCCGAACCGTGGGAGGAGATGCTCACGATCGAGCGGCGGGGGCTGGACGGCGCCCTGCTGGACGCCGCGGTGCTGCGGGTGGTCGTCCCCCCGGCCGGCGTGCTCGAGCAACCTCTGCCGGCGGCGATCCACGCATGCTCCGACGCGTCGTCGGAGGTGCTCGTGGCGACGGCCGGCGAGCGGCGCGGGCTGTGGTTCTTCGCCGAGGACCGCGACCTCGCCTACTCCCCCGAGCCGCTCGTGGCGCACGCGCAGACAGAGCCCGGCGGCTACCGGGTGCGCGTCGAGGCGACCTCCCTGGTGCGCGACCTGGTGCTGCACGCGGACCGGCTCTCTCCCGACGCGGTCGTGGACGACGCCTTCCTCACCCTGATGCCCGGTGAGGTGGTCGAGCTGCACGTGCGCACCCGGGCGGAGCTGGACCTCGCCGCGCTGGTCCGAGCCCCCGTGCTCGCCACCGTGAACGCGGCCATCACCGCGAAGCTCAGCACGCCCTTCTCGGGCGCAGCAGGATGAGCCGTCAGCCGCCTCGGCGCGAGGCGAGGACCGACCCGAACCCGAGCCACCGGAGACCGACGTGCTGACCGACCTTCCCCTCGAGCAGCTGCGCGAGTACCGGCCCGAGCTGCTTGCGCCGGCCGACCTCGAGGAGTTCTGGGACGCGACGCTGGCACAGGCCCGCAGCCACCGGTGCCTGCTGCGGTGCGAACGAGCCGAGTCGGACCTGGCGACCCTGGACACCTATGACGTCACCTTCGGCGGCTTCGGCGGGAGTCCCATCCACGCGTGGCTCACCCTGCCCGCCGGGACCGGGGCCGAGGACCGTCTCCCCGTCGTCGTCGAGTACGTCGGCTACGGCGGCGGTCGCGGCCGGCCGCACGACCACCTGCTCTACGCCTCGGCCGGCTACGCGCACCTGGTGATGGACACCCGCGGCCAGGGAGCGGGCTGGTCACCCGGCCACACCTCCGACCCCGACACGGCCGGCGCGCCCCGCCACCCCGGCTTCCTCACCGACGGCATCGAGGCGCCCGAGACCTACTACTACCGGAGGGTCTACACCGACGCCGTGCGAGCCGTCGACGCCGTCCATGAGCTGCCGGGCACAGACCCCGAGCGGGTAGCCGTGCTGGGCAACAGCCAGGGGGGCGGCATCGCGCTGGCCGCGGCCGCGCTGGCCGACGGCGTGCACGCCGTCCTGCCGGCCGTGCCGTTCCTGTGCGACCTGCGGCGTGGCAGCCTGGTGGCCGGCCGCGGGCCTTACCTCGAGCTGGCCGCGTACCTGCGCGTGCACCCGGAGCGCGTGGACCGGACCTTCGACGTCCTGGCCTACTTCGACGGCGCCGTGCTCGCGCAACGATGCAGCCCGCCCGCCCTGTTCTCCACCGCGCTCATGGACCCCGTGTGCCCGCCGTCCACGGTTTTCGCCGCCTACAACGCCTATTCCGGGCCGAAGGACATCAAGGTCTGGGAGTACAACGACCACGAGGGCGCGATGTCGGCCCACACCCCGCTCCGTCTCGCCTGGCTGCGCGAGCACCTGCACGACCCCCGGTAGGCGCTCGACACGGAAGAGCCGGTGCCCCGCGGCCCGGGAGCGGGAACGGGCCGAGGGGCACCGGGCCGTGGATCACAGCAGGTTGGGCTCGCCGGGCTGGACGGCCTCGGGCTGGAACCCGTACGTGACCGCGATCTTCTCCAGGTCGCCGCTGGCCCGCAGCGCGGCGATGTCCTCGTCGAACGCCTTGGCGAGGTCGGGGTTGTTCTTGTTGACCGGGAAGTTGGTCTGACCCGGCTTCTGCGTGGAGACCACGGCGGGGTCGGCCGGCGGCACCTTGAACTGGACCCCGTCGATCGGCGTCTTCTTGAGGACGGACTGCGCCGAGGGGTAGGTGTCGACGATGACGGTGATGCGGCCGGCGGCGAGGTCGGCGTACATCGAGTCCGCCGACTGGTAGAACTTCACGTCGCCACCGAGGAGCTTCTTCAGGTCGTCGTTCCAGAGGAAGCCGAGCACCGAGCCGACCTTGCGGCCCTTGAGCTCCTGCACCGTCGAGACGCCGTCCTTGGAGATGAGCGTGAGCCGGTCGGCGATGACCGGTGCGCTGAGGGTGACGACCTTCTCGCGGGCGGCGGTGCGGTACCAGCTGCCGATGCAGGTGTCGGCGCGCCCGGTCTGGATGGACGGGATCATCGCCGCCGCGTCGCCGGCGGACACCTTGACGGTGAGGCACTCCATCTCGGCGATCTTGCTGACGATCTCGCCCTCGGCGCCGCCCAGGGTGCCGCCCTGGGTGTCGGAGAAGGGTGGGTAGACGTAGGCGGCCACCGTGAGCGACCCGGGGGAGATGGTCTTCAGGCCGGGGTGCTTGGGGGTGCAGCCGGCGGAGGTGGACGCGCTCGAGCCGTCGGCGCTCGGCTGGGCGGCCGCTCCGGCGCTCGGTGAGGACCCGCCGCCGCACGCGGTGAGCAGGCTCATGCCCAGGCCGACGGCCAGCACGGGGGTGATGCGCTTCATGGGGGGACCTTCCGGGAGAGGAGTCGCAGCAGGGGACGGGTGCGTGGGACAGGACGGTCGTGCGGAAGAGGCTCTGTGCAGGGGCAGGTGCAGGGGTCAGAGGTGCCGGCTCAGCCGGCCCTCGAGTCGGGACACCAGCGCCGAGGCGGGCAGCGTGATGACGGCGTAGACGACCGCGGCGGCGAGGAAGACCGAGAGGTAGTCGAAGGAGACGGT
Organism: Motilibacteraceae bacterium; assembly: GCA_051953655.1. Lineage (GTDB taxonomy): Bacteria > Actinomycetota > Actinomycetes > Motilibacterales > Motilibacteraceae > JBQCHF01. The sequence goes on along the minus strand of JBQCIO010000125.1, from coordinate 20,869 downwards.
GCCGGCGAAGTAGGCCGACTGCATGACCTCCGGCACGGTGATGACGTAGGCGAGCGAGGTGATCTGGAACATCTGGACCGCGAGGTTGAGCAGCGGCGGCACGGCCAGCCGGCCGGCCTGCGGGAGCACCACGAACCGGAAGGTGTCGCGGGCGTGCATCCCGGCGGCGGTGGCCGCCTCGGTCTGGCCGGGGGGGACCGCCCCGAGGCTGGCCCGCAGGATCTCGGTGGAGTAGGCCGCGGCGGACCAGGTGAAGGCGGCGACGGCGGACACCATGGCCGTCGGCGTGACGCTCAGCTGCGGCAGCCCCTGGTAGACGATGTAGAGCAGGACGAGCAGCGGCAGCCCGCGCCCGACCTCGACGACCACCAGGGCCAGGCCCCGCACCCAGCGCAGGCGCGAGGAGGTGGCGACGGCCAGCAGCAGGCCGAGCGGGTAGCCGAGCAGGAGCGAGACCACGGTGAGCAGCAGGGCCACCCGCAGACCGCTCAGCAGGTCGGGCACGTACTGGGTCCAGCCCAGCAGCGCGTGGCTCATGCGACCGAGAACCTCGTGCGCAGGCGGCTGTCCACGTGGCGCGACACACCGGCGAGCGGAAGGCTGAGCAGCAGGTAGACCAGGCCGACGGCGACGAAGACGGTCAGCCCCTGACCGGTCCGCTGCGCCTCGGCGTTGGCCCGGAAGGCGAGCTCGGTGACGCCGATGGTGGAGGCCAGCGCCGAGTCCTTGAGCAGGCCGATCGCGTAGGTCGCCATCGTGGGTACGACGACGCGTAGGACTTGCGGGACGACCACGTATCGTGCGGCGTCGACGCGGCCGAGACCGAGCGCCTCGGAGGCCTCGAACTGCCCCGCGCCGATCGCGGCCAGCCCGCTGCGGAAGATCTCGGACAGGTAGCTCGCGGCGATGAGGCCGAGGGTGAGCACCGCCGACACGGTCGGGCCGAGCTGCAGATCCTGCTGGGCCAGCCCGAAGAACACCAGGAAGATCCAGACCAGGGGCGGCACCGAGCGGACGACCTCCACGTAGGTGCGCGCCGCAGCCCGGACTCCTCGGTGCCGCGAACGCCGGGCCATCGCCAGCGGCATGCCGAGCACGCAGCCGACGGCGAAGGCCGCCGCCGTGATGAGCAGGGTCGCCCAGATCCCGCCCACGATCGCCGGAAGGACGCCGGTCACGGCTACCGTCCCACCACAGCGCTGAGGAACTGCTGGGTGCGGGCGTGCGCGGGGCGGGTCATCACCTGGTCGGGCGAGCCCTCCTCGAGGATCGCGCCGTCCACCATCACGACCACCCGGTCGGAGACGTCGCGGGCGAAGGCCATCTCGTGCGTGACGACGATCATCGTCATGCCCTCGGCGGCCAGCTCACGCATCACCGCGAGCACCTCGGCGCCGACCTCCGGGTCCAGGGCCGAGGTCGGCTCGTCGAAGAGCATGACCGCCGGGTCCAGGGCGAGGGCGCGGGCGATCGCCACCCGCTGCTGCTGACCGCCCGAGCATTTGCCGGGGTAGGACGATGCCTTGCCGGCCAGGCCGACGCGATCGAGCAGCGCCGTCGCCTTGGCCTCTGCCTCGGCCCGCGAGCGGCCGAGCACGCGCTCCTGCGGCAGGGTGATGTTGCGCAGCACGGTCAGGTGCGGGAACAGGTTGAAGCCCTGGAAGACCATCCCGACGCCCCGGCGCAGCGCGGTCATCTCCTTGCGACCGGGCTCCGGCTCACCAGGTCCCACCGTCACGGTGGTGTCGCCGATGCACACCGTGCCGCTGGTCGGGGTCTCGAGGAAGTTGATGCAGCGCAGGAACGTGCTCTTCCCGGCGCCGCTCGGGCCGATGATCGACACGACCTCGCCCTTGCGCAGCTCCAGCGAGACGTCGTCCACAGCACGGTGCCCGTGGAAGGTCTTGCTGACGTGCAGGGCGCGCAGGAAGGCCGGCTCCGCCGCAGCGGCGGGGACCCGCAGGTCCAGGCGGGCCTCGTTGCCCGGGGTGGTCGTCATCGCGTCACCTCTGACTCGGGGGTGCTGGACGAGCTGCCGTGCTGGACGGACGGGTCGATCGAGGTCGGTGCTGGGTCGGGTGCCGGCGCCGCGTCCGGGCCGGCGGCCACCGCCACCAGCTCCACCCGCTTGCTGCCGCGGAACCGGGCGACCTCCACCGTGGTGCGAGGGGGCAGCGGGTGCGGGTGCAGCCGCGCGCGGTAGGCGGCGTCGTAGGCGTCGAACTCGTCGAGGTCGGCCAGGTAGACCGTGACCTGCAGCAGCCGGTCCAGGCCGCTGCCGGCCCGCAGCAGGGTCCGCTCCAGGTTGTCCAGGCACACGGTCACCTGCTCCCCGATGTCCTCGGGGGTCGTCCCGTCGGGCCGGGTGGGCACCTGGCCGCACGGGAACACGAGGCCGGCGATCGACGCCGACGCCGCGTAGGAGCGGGCGACCCCGTCGTCGTGACCGAGCAGACGGGGCACGCTCATGACTCCTCCTCCGGCACCAGGAACCGCGACGCCGCGCTGTAGAGCTCGCGCCACGGACCGGCCTCGACGCGCACTCCCACCGCGAGCGCCTCGGACCACCGGCTCGCCAGCCGCTCCGGCGCGAGAGTGGCGGCGGCACGGGTGACGACCTCGTGCGGCACCGTGATCCCGCTGTGGTCGCTGGCGAGGAGCAGCCCGGCGCCCTCGCGCGCGCAGTCGCGCAGCGACGGGTTGAGCGCACCGACCTCCGCCAGGGCGACCTCACCGAGGACGGACACCTCGCCCTCGACGGACAGGTGCACCCCGGCGTCCGGACAGCCCTCGGCGTCGAGGTGGAGCGCCAGCAGAGCAGGCCGGGTGGGGCCGGGAGTGGTGGCGAGCAGCCCGGCCAGGACCGGGTCCCAGGCCCCGCCGGGAAGGTGCACGGGCACCGGCACCGCGGCCGCGGTGACCAGGCCGACCGCGAGGGGCACGAGGTGCAGCGGGCCGCGCCCGGCCGGGTCGAGCAGCGCCTCCACCCCGGAGCCGTGCCGCTCGTGCCGCACGCCGCACCGGTCGCCGCTGCGCTGGTGCCCGAGCTCTCGTACCGCGGCCGTGACCCCGCAGCCCAGGTGGACCTCGGCCCAGGTGACCGCGCGGGCTGCAGCGGTGGCCTCCCCACCCGAGGAGCCGGTGGCCAGCAGGGCGCGCCAGGTGTTCTCCCGGAGCTCCCGGACGGCCACCCGCACCGTGCCGCCGTCGCCCGGGGCGTCCGCGGGGGCCGCAGCGCGCGCGCTGGTCGCGAGGGTGCTCATGACGCCCCCGGGAAGACCTGGGCGAACAGCCGCAGCCAGTTGCCCCCGAGCACCGCGGCCACGTCGGCGCCGGAGAACCCTGCCTGTCCCAGCCCCTCGGCCAGCTGCGGGAAGTCCTGCGGGCCGGTGAACCAGGCCGGCCAGGTCGGCCACTGCGGCACCACCGGGTCGGTCCCCGGCGGCTGCCAGCGACCGTTGCGCAGCCAGCCAACGAACTCCTCGCCCCAGTTGCGGGTGCAGTCGGTGCCGATGGCCACGTGCTCGACGCCGAGCCGCTCGGCCAGCGTGGCGACCATGCGGCAGAACTGCTCCCGGGTGGTCGACGGTCCGCCGAGCACGTTGGGGTACAGCGAGCAGCCGATCACCCCGCCCCGCTCCGACAGCGCCCGGATGACGTCGTCGGGCTTGTTGCGGGGGGTGTCGTGGAACCAGGTCGGGTTGGCGTGCGTGACCGCGACCGGCGCGGCCGAGGCGTCGATGGCGTCCCGGCAGGTCCGGTTCCCCACGTGCGAGAGGTCGACGAGCATCCCGACCCGGTTCATCTCGGCGACGACGTGCCGGCCGAACCGGGTCAGCCCGGAGTCCTCCGGGTCGTAGCAGGCGCCGCCCACCAGGTTCTGGATGTTGTAGGTGAGCTGGGCGATGCGCACGCCGAGACGGTGGAACACCTCCACCAGGGTGTAGTCGTCGCCGAACGGCGAAGTGTTCTGGAAGCCCAGGAACACGGCGATCCGGCCGCTACCAGCGGCCTCGTGCACGTCGTCGACGGACTGGGCCAGGAGGACGAGGTCGGGATTCTCACCGGCCAGCCGCAGCCAGCGGCCGACGCCGCGCAGCGTCTCCTCGGGTCCCTCCCACACGGCGCAGGTGGCGTTGACCCCGTCCACCCCGCCCTTGCGCAGCTCCTCGAGCGTGGCGCGGTCCCAGTTGCTGATCTGCAACCCGTCCACGACGGGGGAACCGGAGAAGGTCATGCCGCAGCCCCCTGCCGCGCCGGCGCCGCCGGCTTCGGGCTGAACAGCCAATCGTCGTCGACCCCGGCGCAGATGTCGGATGCCCGGGGAGCACCGGCGAACAGCGTGACGCGCAGCCAGTCCGTCGACATCGGGCTGAAGTTCTCCATGCCGTAGACGGCGAGCTGGAACCGCTGCAGGTCCAACGGCAGGAAGTCCGCGGCGAGCGCGTTGACCCGCGCCTCGCCGTAGACCACGTCGCTGAGTCCCTGCACCCGGTCGAGGGCCCCTCGGTGCCAGGGGTGGGCGAGGAGGAACTCGGCGAGCGTCCACTCCCTCGCGCACCGGCGGAGGTCGCCGGCCAGCGCGTGCACGTCCCGGGCGATGCCGAGCGGGAACTCGACGTCCTCCCCCGGGTCGGTGCCACGGCGGCCGCGCCGCGGTTCCTGGTTGTTCGCCGAGTAGAACCAGAAGTACTCAGTGCTCCGCGGGTCGTCGAAATCCAGCTCGAGCGCCCAGCCGTAGTCGCGCTCGAGGCGATCCAGCAGCGTGCCCACGCTCTGGGCCAGCGTGGGGTCGACCGACTCGTCGACCCGCAGCAGCGCCTCGACGTCGGGGTCGAGCTCGGGGAAGCACTCCACCAGCACGGTGTCGACGACCTGGCGCGCCTCCAGGCTCAGCTGCCCCGCCGCCACGCGCAGCGCCTCCTGCAGGCTCGCCGCGCCCGGGGGGAGGTCGCCCTCCGCGTCGAAGTCGGCGGCCAGAGGCAGCAGGGTCGCCAGCTGCGCCGACAGGTGCGGCAGCGCGACGTAGGGCGAGGTGGAGAGGGTGTCCTTCTCCGCGAAGTACTGCACGGCCCGGCGGAGCAGCTGCAGGACGCGGGCGGACAGCTGCGAGCCCGGGCGCACCGGCTGGGCGAGGGCATGGGCCAGCGGCAGCTCTCGCAGCGCCACCCAGGCATCCAGGATCCGCGGGTGGTTGATGACGTAGGGCACCATGCCCAGACCGGTGGCGTTGCCCAGCCCCAGGAAGCGGTCCCACCCGTCGGTCAGCCGAACGGCGGCGGCCGAGCGGACGGCCGCGCAGTGCTCGACCAGGTCGTAGCTGAGCTCGCGGAACAGCCACGCGGTCAGCATCTGGGCGCGGTAAGGGACGGCCAGCGGGTGGCCGGAGTCCGACAGCGCGTCGTAGTCGGTGAGCCCCCACTTCCCGTTGGCGTAGAAGGCCGTGCTGCGCATGACGTAGGCGGCGTCACCGACGACGTCGCGCTCGGGCTGCAGCCCCTGCGCCAGGCGGCCGACCACGTAGTCGAAGAAGCGGGCGCTGCGGTTGGCCCGGCCCCAGATGATCGTGCCGGCGTCGGCGCGGCCGTCCTCCTGACGGGGCACCTCGCGGCGCAGGCGCTCGTGCCGCTCCGGCGGGAGGTCCCCCTCGACCAGCGCCGCGGTGAGGTCCCAGGTCTCGGCCACCACCCGGTCGGTCCGCTGGGCCTCGTCGATGCAGGTGCTGAAGGCGACGAGCCGGAACGTCCGGCCGCCGGCCTCGACCCGGTAGACGGCGTCGCCGCGGCCGAGCTCGTCCATCGCGAAGAGCTCGCGGGTCACCTGCCAGCGCTCACGAGCGGCCGTCCGCAGGAAGGAGCGGGCGAAGCTGTGGCGGGTGAGCCGGGCCGAACCCAGCTCGGCGGGCGACATGGCCACGGCGGCCGGCCGCGCGAGGGCCTGGGCGGCCCGCAGGGCGGGGGTTGGGCGCATCGGTCGTGGTCTCTCTTCTCCAGCGATGCCGAACGAGGACGTGCGATCAGGCGTGGACACGGGTCAGGCAGCCGGCCAGGGAGCCGCGGTGCGCAGGTAGGCGGCCTTGCTCCAGGTGAAGAAGTCCGCCGCCGTCTCCGCGTTCTGTTCGCGCGGGGCGGGCACGGAAGAGTCCTTCAGGCCACCGAAGGGGACGTGCAGCTCGGAGCCGGTGGTCGGGGCGTTCACCTTCACCAGGCCCGCCTCGAGCTGCTGCACGCACCGGCGCGCAGCGCGCTCGTCCGAGGTGAAGACGGCGGCGGTGAGACCGAAGCTGGTGGCGTTGGCGAGCGCGATCGCCGCGTCGAGGTCGTCGGCGTGCAGCACGGTGGTGACCGGACCGAACACCTCCTCCCTGCAGATGCGCAGCTGCGGGCGGCCCAGCAGCACGGTCGGGGCGAGGTAGCAGCCGTCCGAGCCGGCGGCGTCGTCGGGCAGCGGTGAGCGCGAGAGGACCTCGGCGCCCTCGCGCAGCGCGTGCTCGAGCTCCTCGGCCACCTCGCGCCGGGCCCGCTCGCTCACCAGCGGACCGACCTGCGTGTCGGGGTGCGCACCGTCGCCCACCCGGATCGCCTCGACCCGGCGGGCCAGCTCGGGCAGCAGCGCCTCGCCCGCCGTCCCCACGGTGATGATCCGGCGGGTGGCGGTGCACTTCTGCCCGGTGCTCCACATGGCTCCGGCGACCAGGTGCGCGGCTGCCTCGGCCGGGTCGACGTCGGGCAGCACGAGGGCGGCGTTGTGGCCGCCGAGCTCGAGCTGCACCTTCGCTCCCCGCTGGGCGGCGGCCGCCGCGATCGAGCGGCCCACCGGCACCGACCCGGTGAAGGTGATGCCGGCGACGTCGTCGGCCCCCACCAGGGCGGCACCGAGGGTCCCCGGCCCGAGCAGCAGGTTGAGCACGCCGTCGGGGACCCCGGCCTCGACGAAGACCTCGGCCAGCGCGACGGCGGTCGCCACCGTCTCGCTGGCCGGCTTCCAGACCACGCAGTTGCCCCAGAGCAGCGCCGGCGCGATCTTCCACACCGGGATCTGCACCGGGAAGTTCCACGGGGTGATGACCGCGACGGTGCCGAGCGGGCGGCGGACGGTGCGGATCAGCTCGTCGGGGTGCGAGGAGGGGTAGGTGGTGCCGTCCGGTCCGCGGCCCCGGGCGCCCTGGTAGTAGAGCGTCTCGGCCGAGAGCTCGACCTCCGCGCGGGCCTCGGGGAGGGTCTTGCCCTCCTCCCGGGTGAGCAGCCGGGCGATCTCCTCGGCCCGCCGCTCGAGCACCCCGCCGGCGCGCCGCAGCACCTGCCCGCGCCGGACCAGGCCCAGGGCGTCCCAGGCCTCGTGCGCCCTCGCGGCGGCGTCGAGGGCCCGGCGCAGCAACGCCTCGTCCGCCGGCGCGTAGGTGGCGACGACGTCGGCGGGCCGCGCCGGGTTGAGGCTGCGTGCGGCGGCAGTGGCGCTCCCCTCGAGCCAGGCGCCCCCGACCAGGTGGCGCAGGGAGACGGTCTCGCCCTCCGTCGCCGTCGTGGCCTGGGCCGTAGCGTCCACCGCAACCACCGCAACCTCCTCGTCGCGCGCCGCCGCGGCCCTTCCGGCCGAGCGGGGTTGGCGAGCAGTCTCAGCCGTCCTACGACGCGCTGTGAAGTATCAGTTACGTCTGGATTCATAAGCAGGCACAATCAGCGGGTGGAGCTGCGCCAGTTGCGGTACTTCGTGGCGGTCGCCGAGGAGCGTCACTTCGGGCGGGCGGCCGCACGGCTGCTCATCGCCCAGCCCGCCCTCAGCCAGCAGATCCGCAAGCTGGAGAAGCAGCTGGGGGCGGACCTGTTCACCCGCACCACCCGACGGGTGGAGCTGACCATGGCGGGTGCGGCGCTGCTCGTCGAGGCACGTCGCGTGCTCGCCGGCGCCGAGCGCGCCCGGTCGGTCGTCGGTCGCTCGCTGCGCGGCGAACTGGGCCAGGTGCGGATCTCGTTCGTCAGCAGCGCCGCGCTCGCCCTGCTGCCCCGGCTCACCCAGGCCCTGCGGGCGGAGGCGCCCGACGTCGCCCTCACCCTGCTCGAGCGCACCAGCGGCCTGCAGCTGGAGGGCCTGCGCGAGGGGGGGCTGGACGTCGGCATCGTCCGCGAGGTGTCGGCGGCCGCGGGGCTGGCGCTGACCGTGCTGGCGCGCGAGCGCCTCTACCTCGCGGTGCACCACTCGCACCGGCTGGCCTCGCGCCGCAGCGTCCCGCTGGCCGAGCTGGCCGGGGAGGGCTTCGTCGTGTTCCCCCGCCAGCAGGTCTCCCAGCTCTACGACCACATCGCCGGGCTGTGCCACGCCGCCGGGTTCGACCTGGAGGTGGCGCAGGAGGCGGTGCAGTTCACCACCATCCTCGGCCTGGTGGCCGGCAACGCCGGCGTCGCCGTGGTGCCCGCGCCGCTGCGCGCCGTCACCCTCCCGAGCCTGCGCTACCTCGCGCTGGAGGACGAGGCTGCCGTCTCGACCGTGTCGCTGGCCTACGACCCGGAGCGGGTCGAGGGTGACCCGGCGGTGCGCCGCGCACGGGACACCGCGCTGCGGGTGCTGCGCGGCTGACGGGCTGTCGCTACCGGGCGAAGGCGAACAGTCGGCCGTCCGGGTCGAGCGGCTGCGGTGCCGCGGCCAGCCTGTGCACCCCCACCGACCACAGGACGTCGTCGGGGGCGTCGAAGGAGAGCTCGTCGAACCCGGCCGTCGTGAACCAGCGGCGGATCGACGGGGTCAGGTCCGGTGCGCGCCGGCTGCGGGTCCACACCACCGTGGCACCGGGGGCGCACAGCATCGGCAGCTGCTGCACGGTGCGGCGCACGTCGTCGTCGCCGATGTTGCCGAGCACCCCGCAGACCAGGACCAGGTCCGCGGGCGCGGCGCCGAGGTAGGCCGCGGTCCGCCCGGCGTCACCGACGACGACCTCCGCGTTCCGCAACCCGTGCGCGGCGGCCAGCGCGCGCGCCTGCTCGGCGTTGCGCGGGTCGGCCTCCACCAGCCGGACCGGAAGGTCCGCGCCGCGCGGGCCGAGGACGTCGAGGAGGTCGCGGCCCTGGCCCGCGCACATGCTGACCACCCGGCTGGCGGTGGTTGCTCGCGTGTCCAGCCAGTCGCGCACGTGGTGCTGCACCCGGCGCAGCCGTCCTGCCAGCGGTGACCCGGGGTCGTCGTAGGGCGCGTGCCAGTCGAACCAGTCGGGCTGAACGGGCTGATCAGGCGGGTCGGGCTCTGCCACAGTGTCCGACGCTACTGGTGCGGGCGGAGAGAGGCGGGGGTCGCGATGGGGTTGCTGATGTACGTGGCCATCACGTCCGTGGACGGCTACGTCGAGGACGCGACCGGCGGCTTCGACTGGGCCGCCCCGGACGAAGAGGTCCACGGGTTCGTCAACGACCTCGAGCGCCCGGTGAGCACCTACCTCTACGGGCGGCGCATGTTCGAGACCATGAGCTTCTGGGAGACCGCCGACGCGCCCGACGAGCCCCCGGTGATCCGGGACTACGCGCGGGTCTGGCAGGGCGCGACCAAGGTGGTGTTCTCCCGCACCCTCGAGGCCGTGACGACGCGGCGCACCAGGCTGGAGCGTCTCTTCGACCCGGCAGAGGTGCGCCGGCGGGTGAAGTCGACCGACGGGGAGGTGTCGGTGGGCGGCGCCGCCCTGGCCGGGCAGGCGCTGCTGGCCGGCCTGGTCGACGAGGTCCGGCTGCTGACCGTGCCGGTCCTGGTCGGAGGCGGCAAGGCGGCTCTCCCGCGCGACGTCCGTCTCGACCTGGAGCTGGCCGACTCCCGCGACTTCTCCAGCGGGGTCACCTACCGGCGCTACCGGGTGCGTGCTCCCCGGCGCCCCTGACAGCCCGGGTCGGGTCGGTCAGGCCACGACCTCGACGCGGGCCCACTGGTAGTGACCGCCGTCCTCGAACCGGTCCCAGGTCTCGAACGCTCGCAGGCGGCCGAGCCGGGCGAGCTCCTGGCGCAGCGTCTCGTCGGTCCGGTGCCTGAAGTAGCGGCCGTCCGGGCTGATCCGGACGCCGTCGGCGGTGTGCCCCCACACGCCGACCTCCACCAGCCCGCCCGAGCGGACGACCCGGTGCAGCTCGTCGACGGCCCGCGCGAACCCGTCCCCGGGCAGGTGCATGAGCGTGCTCATGGACCACACCGCGTCGACGGTCCCGCGGGCGAAGGGCAGCCTGGTGGCACTTCCTTCCACGACCGGCAGTCCGAGGTCCCGGCACGTCCTCGTCGCCTGCGTCGACAGGTCGAGCCCGACGTACTCCAACCCCGCGTCCCGCAGCAGCCGACCGTCGCGCCCGGCGCCGCAGCCCACCTCCAGCACGGACCGGTGGCCGGTCCGCCGAGCCAGGTCGATGAACGCCGCGAGGTGGGTCAGTCGCTCGTCCCCCAGCGGGCGCACGGCGCGCCCGGGCATCTCGGCGTCGTAGAACCTCTTCAGCGCGGCACCGACCGAGGCTTCCTCGGACTGGTCCTCCACTACATCTGGGCCATGTCGACGAAACGCGAATAGTGACCCTGGAAAGCGACGGTGATCGTGGCGGTCGGGCCGTTTCGGTGCTTGGCGACGATGAAGTCCGCCTCACCGGCGCGCGGGGATTCCTTCTCGTAGAGCTCTTCGCGGTGAAGAAGGATGACCATGTCGGCATCCTGCTCGATCGATCCCGATTCGCGAAGGTCGCTCATCTGCGGCTTCTTGTCCGTGCGCTGCTCCGGACCACGGTTGAGCTGCGACATCGCGATGACCGGGACCTCGAGCTCCTTGGCGAGCAGCTTGAGAGCGCGGGAGAACTCGGCGACCTCCTGCTGGCGGGACTCGACCCGCTTGCCCGAGCTCATCAGCTGGAGATAGTCGATGACGACGAGCTTGAGGTCGTGGCGCTGCTTCAGCCGGCGGCACTTCGCCCGGATCTCCATCATCGACATGTTCGGGGAGTCGTCGATGAACAGCGGGGCGCCGGAGACCTCGCCCATCCTGCGGGCCAGCCGGTTCCAGTCGTCCTCGCTCATCGTGCCGCTGCGCATGTGGTGCAGCGGCACCCGCGCCTCGGCGGAGAGGAGACGCATGGTGATCTCGTTGCGGCCCATCTCCAGGGAGAAGATGACAGTCGTCAGTTGATTCTTGATGGCGGCGCTACGGGCGATGTCGAGCCCGAGGGTCGAGTTGTGCGTCGGCACCATGCTGCGACCGGCGAGGTAGAGATGCTCCTCGTTGTCCACCTCCACGCAGCGGACCGGCACCGAGTCGATCGGAACCACCTTGGTGATGAAGCGGCTGTTCCTGCGCTGGAAGGTGCGGGCTCGACGGTCCTTGTGCAGCAGCCGCTTGCGCTCGAGCCGGAAGAGGTCGTCGTCCGTGCTGAACGTGAGGGTGTGGCAGACGGACGACTCCGGGGTGCGCCCCTTCACCGTCTTGCGGCTCCAGCCGCAGCGGTAGCCCAGGGACACGATGAGCTCGTACACGTCCTGCGCGAGCCGCTCGGACGTCACGCCGAACTGAACACATCCGCTAGGGGCCACGGTGCCGTCGGTGTCCAGGAGGCCCGCGAGCAGCGCGCGCCGCTGACCTTCGGAGCCTCGCAGGTAGGCGCGGGGGATGTGCTTGTCGTGGAGCACGCCGAGGGTTCGCAGGATCGCCTGCACGGTGCCGTGGGAGCGGTGACACGCGTCGCAACGGCGCATGCCACTCGAGGGCTCACCGCAGTCGGGGCACGTCGGCGCCGGCACTGCGCTCGAGACGAACTGGGCCCGTCCGCCACACGACCTACCGCAGGTCCTGACCTGCGAGGTAGCGGGACGGAAGGGCGTCCCGCATACGACACAGCGGCGTTCAGCGACCTCGGGCACCGGCAGCTGGAGGCCGTACCGCCGTGTTCCACGAGCAGGTGCAAGGATGCCGTCGACCTCGATGTGGGCCGCGATCTCGGGATCGTCGCTGGTGAACTGGGCCGCCGCGCTGGTCCCGTCCCCCAACCACACCCCCAGGACGTAGGGGGGCAGGGGAAGGTCGGCTTCAGGCAGCTCGAGCGGTGCTGCCAGTGCCACGGAATGGTTGAGCCTGCGGTCGGCCGTCTCGCATCGAACCGTCTGCGCGATCTCCTGCGTCGTCTGTACAGCAGCGGTGGTCCGCTGCACCTTCGTCCGGCTCCAGTCCGCCTTGGCCTCGATGGCCGACTTCCGACTCGCCCTGGTCTCGGTGAGCCACTGATGCTCGGCGTCGGCGACGATGACGGTGCCGTCGGAGAAGTGGACCTCGAAGCACGGCCGCCCGGTCATCACCTCGGTGGCGCGCACGACCTGGGTGGGCCGTCCCTTGGCATCGATGAGGAAGTCCCCGACCCGGACCTCGCCCATCGTCGTCCAACCGCCGGGTGTCGGCAGCGGTGTGTCCAGGGCGAGGGCCTTACCCACGGCCGGACGGGCCGCGATGACGATCATCTGGCCGGAGTGCAGCCCGTTGGTCAGCTGGTCCAGGTCGGTGAATCCGGTGGGCACCCCCACCATCTGGCCGCCGCGCGAGCCGATGGCCTCGATCTCGTCGAGGGCGCCTTCCATGATGTCGGCCAGCGGCGCGTAGTCCTCGCTGGCGCGCTTCTCGGTGACGCCGTAGATCTCGGCCTGGGCGCGGTCGACGATGTCGTCGGCGTCGCCGCCATCGGCGGCGTAGCCGAGCTGGACGATGCGGGTGCCCGCCTCCACCAGCCGGCGCAGGATGGCGCGCTCGCGGACGATCTGCGCGTAGAAGCCGGCGTTGGCCGCCGTGGGCACCATCGACAGCAGGGTGTGGACGTAGGAGGGGCCGCCCACCCGGCCCAGCTCGCCGCGGCGGGTCAGCTCGGCGACGACGGTGACGGCGTCGGCCGGCTCGCCGCGGCCGTAGAGGTCGAGGATCGCCTCGTAGACCAGCTCGTGCGCCGGGCGGTAGAAGTCGTTGCCGCGCAGCACCTCGACGACGTCGGCGATGGCGTCCTTGGACAGCAGCATGGCGCCCAGGACGCTCTGCTCGGCGGCGACGTCCTGAGGTGGAGTGCGGTCGAAGCTCGGCTGGTAGCTCGATTCCCCGGTGCTGGGAAGCTCCGCCACACTCACCGTCAGGTCCCCTTCGTGCCGTGCGTCGTCGTGCCGAGGTGTGGCGGGCATCGCCGGTGCCACCGTCGTGAGGTCCCAGTCCTACCGGGGGGCTCTGACAAAGTCCGCGCACACGGTGCCCGGACGGTGCCCGAGGACGTGCCCGAGGACGTGCCGGCCCCCGGCTGGGGCCGCGGCGTGGCACGTTACGGGCCGCACGCGGCCGGGTCGAGGAGCGCCTGGGGACAGCGTGTGGGCAGGGTGTGGACGGCCTGGGGAGCGTTGTGCACCGGCTGTGCACAACCCTGGGGACAACGGTCGGCAACACCTGTGATCAGGGCGCTGACCTGCGCAGACGTCGTGCACGCGGTGTGGACCGAAGAAAGTTCCGCACCCTCGGCGCCTCCGCCCAGGGGTGCACCGTGCACCTGCCGTTCATGTCCGGGTCACCCGATCCGGCCCTGATGTCCACAGGTCGTCGGCGTTACCCACAGGCGCGCGGAGCCGGCCCGGCGCTGCCGCTCAGGAGGAGGCCGCCGGCGGCTCGTAGGCGATCCGCCACGACGTCCGCGCCCGCTCCCCGGGCTCGAGCACCCGCAGGTCCTCCCCGGAGTTCAGCGCGTCCGGCGGGCAGGTCATCGGCTCCACCGCCACCGAGGTCCGGGTCCACGGCGCGGGCAGCGTGTCGCCGGTGAAGACCTGGAACCACCGCACGGAGGAGTCCCCGATCACGTGCGTGCGCCCCCCGTCGGCCGCCTGCACGACGACCTCCACCGGGTCGTCCAGCCCCAGCCGGTCCGCCGCGTCCTGCAGGGCGCAGCCGCGCCGCAGGTCGGTGTAGGCGGTGTCCAGCACCCGCTCCCCCAGCACCGGCCCCTCGCGCAGGTCGTGCGGCCCGTCGACGGCGAGCCGCTCCACCGGCAGGTTGCGCTCGTCGCTGCGCAGGCGGGTGGCGCCCGGCACCGTGACCCGCGCGGCGGGCACGCCCCCGGGCACGGACAGGTACGGGTGCGCGGCGAAGCCCCAGGGCATCGGCCCGGTGCCGAGGTTCTCGCCGGTCACCGTGCACGACAGCCCCAGGGCGTCGAGGGCGTAGTCCGCACGCACCCGGAACGGGAACGGCCAGCCCTGCTGGCCGCCGATGACGACCTCGAGCGAGACGGTGTCCGCCGACTCGTCGACGACCTCCCACAGCGCCCAGCGCACCAGGCCGTGGATGGCGTTGTCCTCGCTGGGCTGGGTGTGCGCCAGCTGCAGGGGGCGTCCCCGCCAGGCCCACCGACCGTCCCGGACCCGGTTCGGCCACGGGGCCAGCAGCTGCCCGTGACAGCCGGCCGGCAGCTCGTCGGCGGGGAACGCCTCGACCACCGGCCGGGCCCCGACCGAGTAGCCGCGCAGGGTGGCCCCCACCTCGGTGACCACCGCCCGCTGGTCGCCGTGGACCAGCGTGAGCTGCTGGCCGGTGGGCCACAGCCGTGAGCCCGGCGCGAACGCGCTGACGTCGAGCCCGGTCAGGGGGCTGCGGTGGCTGGGGTCGGCGAGCGTGCCGCCGGGCCGGTGGTCGGCATCGAGGTGGTCGGCGTCGAGGGTCATGGCCGCATCCTGCCGCCTCCCGGCGGTCCCGCCGCCCACCCACCGTCCACGCGCCGTCTGCCCGGCTTCTGCCTGCCTTTTACCTACCTTCTGACTGGTCCGCACACGCACGAGGACCCGCACCCTGACCGGGGTGCGGGTCCTCTGCGGTGGTGCTTGCGGCGCTGGTGGTTCTGGTGACGCTGCGATCAGCCGGCGACGACGTCGACGGTGACCGTGGCGGCGACCTCCGGGTGCAGGCGCACGCTGACCGAGTGGCTGCCGAGGGTCTTGATCGGGTTGCCGATCTCGATCCGGCGCTTGTCCACGTCGGGACCGCCCGCGGCCTTCACGGCGCCGGCGATGTCGGCGACGGTGACCGAGCCGAACAGCCGCCCGCCCTGGCCGGCGCGGACCGGCAGCCGGACCGACAGGCCCTCGAGCTGGCCCTTGACCGCCTGAGCGGAGCTGAGGTCGCGGATGTCGCGGACCTCGCGGGCCCGGCGGATCGAGGCGACCTGCGACTCGGCGCCGCGGGTCCAGCGGATGCCGAAGCCGCGGGGCACGAGGTAGTTGCGGCCGTAGCCGTCCTTGACCTCGACGACGTCACCGGGCGCACCGAGGCCGGCGACCTCCTGGGTGAGGATGAGCTTCATGTCGTCCCCTCCCTCTAGCGCGCGGTGGACGTGTAGGGCAGCAGCGCCATCTCACGGCTGTTCTTCACGGCCGTGGCGACGTCGCGCTGGTGCTGGGTGCAGTTGCCGGTGACCCGACGGGCACGGATCTTGCCGCGGTCGGAGATGAACTTCCGCAGCAGGCCCGTGTCCTTGTAGTCCACGTAGGAGATCTTCTCCTTGCAGAACACGCAAACCTTCTTCTTCGGCTTGCGCGCGGGGGGCTTCGCCATCGTGGTGCTCCCTTTCTCGGGGCCCGGGCGTCACCGCGCGTGGCGGCCCGGGATGGACTGTCGTGGTGCGGACCGGGTGGTCGCGCACCGGGTGGTGCTCGTTCGTGCGTGCCAGCGGTCAGGTCGGCCCGAGGCGCCCTAGAAGGGAGGCTCCTCCGAGCCGCCCGGGGCGCCCCAGCCGCCACCGCCACCGCCACCGGAGGCCGGCGCGGGCGTGGCCCACGGGTCCTCCGCCGGGGCGCCGCCACCGCTGTAGCCGCCGCCACCCCCGCCGCCGTAGCCGCCACCCCCGCCGCCGCCACCGCGGCTGGTCTTGGTGACCTTGGCCGTGGCGTAGCGCAGGGACGGGCCGATCTCGTCGACCTCGAGCTCGATCACCGTGCGCTTCTCACCCTCCTTGGTCTCGTAGGACCGCTGGCGCAGCCGGCCCTGGACGATGACCCGGGAACCGCGGGTGAGGGACTCGGCGACATTCTCGGCCGCCTGCCGCCAGATCGAGCAGCGCAGGAACAGCGGGTCGCCGTCCTTCCACTCGTTGGTCTGGCGGTCCATCTGGCGCGGGGTGGACGCGACGGTGAAGTTCGCGACCGCCGCACCCGACGGGGTGAAGCGCAGCTCGGGGTCGTCGGTGAGGTTGCCGACGACCGTGATGACGGTCTCCCCTGCCATGGCCACTCCTGTCGGGCGTTGGGCGGTGGGTGCGAACTGCAGGTCTAGCGGGCGGTGCCGACAGCGCCGGTCAGCGCTGGTCGGGGCGCAGGACCTTGGTGCGCAGGACGGCCTCGTTGAGGTTGAGCTGGCGGTCCAGCTCCTTCACCACGGCCGGCTCGGCGGTCAGGTCTACGACGGCGTAGATGCCGTCGGGCTTCTTCTTGATCTCGTAGGCGAGGCGGCGCCGGCCCCAGACGTCGACCTTCTCCACGGTGCCCCCGCCGTTGCGGATGACGTTGAGGAACTGGTCGAGGGACGGGGCGACGGTGCGCTCCTCGAGGTCCGGGTCGAGGATGACCATCAGCTCGTAGCGACGCATGCGTGAACCCACCTCCTTTGGACTCAGGCGGCCACGGTCGGTCCGTGGCAGGAGGGCTACTGCGTCCCGCGGCAGGTCGCCGGTGGCGTCGGGTGACGCTGGAGGCCTGCTGCGGTGACCGCAAGAGTACCCGTCGGGACCTCCGGCCTTGAAACTCGTCCACAGGCAGCGCACGGTCGGGGAGCGGAGGGCGTCGCCGAGGCGGGGCCGCAGGGCCCCGGGCGCGCCGGTGGAGGTCGCAGATGGCCACCAGTGACACCAGCCGGAGGACCGGCTCGGCGGGCACGACCTCGAAGGGAACGGCCTCGAGAGGAACCGCGTCGACGGGCCGGCTGCCCGGTGCCCCGTCGCAGCCGCTGCCGCGGCAGCGCCACCCGCACCTGCCGGCCGACGCCCGGGAGCACCCCCGCGAGGCGGGCCTGGCCGTCGTCGTGCTCGTCCTCGGCGCGGCCGCCGTCGTGTGCGGGTTGGTGGACGGCTGGCACCTCGCCGGGTCGGTGACGGGCCTGGCCGGGGTGCTGCTGGGCTTCTACGACCAGTACCTGTCCGCGACCCGGGCCGAGCGGATGGTCATCATCCCCGGGCTCGTGCTCGCCGGGCTGGGGCTCGGCCTGTCGCTGGCGCACGGCGGCTTCGCGATCTGAGCCGACCCGCAGCGTGGGCCGCGCGGTCCACAGGCCAGGGGCGACGCCCGGGCCGCTGTCCGGCCTCCCGTCTACCCTCGTGCCCATGACGAGCCTCGCCCTCGGAGCCCACGTCGACCAGGCCGACCCCGTCGCCGAGGCGACCGCGCGGCAGGCCGACCTGGTGCAGACCTTCCTCGGCGACCCGCAGGGCTGGAAGGCGCCCGCGGTGGCCTTCCCCGGCGGGGCGGGCGCGCTGCGCGAGGCGGTGGCGGCGGCCGGCATCGACCTCTACATCCACGCGCCCTACGTCATCAACGTCGCCACGACCAACAACCGGATCCGGATCCCGAGCCGCAAGATCCTCCAGCAGCACATCGACGCCGCCGCGGAGGTGGGCGCCAAGGCGCTCGTCGTCCACGGCGGCCACGTGCGGGGGGACGACGACCCGGCGGTCGGGATCGACAACTGGCGCAAGACCATCGAGCGCACGGACCTCAAGCTGCCCGTGCTCATCGAGAACACCGCCGGCGGGGCGGGCGCGATGGCCCGCCGGCTCGACGCGATCGGTCGGCTGTGGGAGGCGCTGGACGAGGCCTGCGACCTCACCAACGTCGGCTTCTGCCTGGACACCTGCCACGCGCACGCCGGGGGCGAGGAGCTGCGCACCGTGGTCGACCGGCTCAAGGCGATCACCGGCCGCATCGACCTGGTGCACGCCAACGACTCCCGCGACGCCTTCGACTCCGGCGCGGACCGGCACGCCAACTTCGGCAGCGGGCAGATCGACCCGGAGGACCTGCTGGCCGTCGTCTCGGCCGCCGGGGCGCCGGTGGTCTGCGAGACCCCCGGCGGCGCGGAGGGCCAGGGGGCGGACATCGCCTGGCTGCGGGAGCACCTGCCGGCGTAGGTCTCGTCCCGCGGACGGCAGCGAGAGGGAGGAACGACGGGTGCGGCTGGCCACGTGGAACGTCAACTCGGTCGGGGCGCGCCTGCCCCGGCTGCTGGACTGGCTCGAGCACACCGCGCCGGACGTCGTCTGCCTGCAGGAGACCAAGTGCGCGGCCGACGCCTTCCCGGCCGCCGAGGTGGCCGCGCTCGGCTACGCCACCGCGGCGCACGGCGACGGGCGCTGGAACGGCGTCGCGGTGCTCTCCCGGGTGGGCCTGTCCGACGTGGTCCGCGGGCTGCCCGGCGAGCCCGGCTACCCCGACCCGGCCACGCTGGAGAGCCGGGCGGTCGGTGCCACCTGCGGCCCGCTGCGGGTCTGGTCGGTCTACGTGCCCAACGGCCGCGAGGTGGCGCACCCGCACTTCGAGTACAAGCTCGAGTGGCTGGCGGTCCTGCGGGACGTCGTCGCCCGGGAGCTGGGCGGGGGGCTGGGCACCACAGCGGCCTTCGCCGTGTGCGGCGACTACAACGTGGCGCCGGCCGACGACGACGTCTACGACGCGCGGGCCTTCGTCGGCTCCACCCACGTCACCCCGGCCGAGCGCGACGCCCTGGCGCGGCTGCGCGAGGTCGGGCTGACCGACGTCGTCCCGCGCCCGGGCAAGGGCGACCGCCCGTTCACGTACTGGGACTACCGGGCCGGGATGTTCCACAAGGACCTCGGCATGCGCATCGACCTCGTCTACGGCGACGCAGCCCTGGCCGCCGCGGTCCGCGACGCCTACGTCGACCGCGAGGCCCGCAAGGGCAAGGGCCCGAGCGACCACGCGCCGGTCGTCGTCGACCTCGACCTCGACGCGCCGCCGGTGGCCCCTCCGCCGCCCGCGCCGCGCGAGGAGCAGCTCGACCTGCTGAGTGGCGACGGTGGCGCGGCGGGGTAGGAGCCCGCACATGACCGCCGGCACCTGGAGCAGCACCCGCACCCGCGCCTACCGGGCGCACCACGGTCACTCCGGCCCAGCGGCGCTGCTGGGGCTGCTGGGCTTCCTGGCCGCCTCGGGCGTGGTCGCCTGGGTCGGGGCCCGGGCCAGCGCCGCCGGCGTCGACGGGTGGTACGCGGCGGCCGACAAGCCGCCCTGGACCCCGCCCGACGCGGTCTTCGGCCCGGTGTGGGCCGTCCTCTACGTCCTCATGGCGGTGGCCGCGTGGCTGGTGTGGCGGCGCGACGGCTGGTTCGACGCCAGGGGCGCCCTCTCGCTCTACGCCGTCCAGCTGCTGCTCAACCTGGCCTGGTCGCCGGTGTTCTTTGGCGCCGAGCGGCTCGCCGCCGGCCTCGCGGTGGTCGTGGCCCTCGACGTCGCGGTGGCGGCGACCCTGGTGGCCTTCGCCCGGCACTCCCGGGCCGCCGGGTGGCTGCTGGTGCCCTACCTGCTCTGGTGCCTCTACGCCACCAGCCTCAACGCCGGCGTCCTCGCCCTGAACTGAGCCCGACCTGAACTGAGCCCGACCTGAGCAGCCTCATACCGGCCGGCCGCACGACGGGGAGGACCTCCCCGGCCCGCCGATACGCTCGACCCGCCTGCCCGACCGACCCGCTGACCGGGAGGACCTCCCCATGCCCCTGCGCGTGCGCGCGCTCACCGCCGACGAGCACCTCGCCTTCGTGGCCACCCGACCCTCGGTGAGCTTCCTCCAGCTGCCGTCGTGGGGCGCGGTGAAGTCCGAGTGGCAGCACGAGAGCCTGGGCTGGGAGGACGCCGACGGCCGCGTCGTCGGGGCGGGGCTGGTGCTCTACCGCAAGGTGCCGCGCCTGTCCCGCTACCTCGCCTACCTGCCCGAGGGCCCGGACCTGCCGTGGGAGCAGGTGGCCGACGACCCGGCCGGGTGGCTGGGGCCGATGGTGGAGCACCTGCGCGGCCGGGGCGCCTTCGGGGTCAAGATGGGGCCGCCGGTGACCACCTGTCGCTGGGAGGCGGCCACGGTGAAGGACGCGATCGCGGCCGGCGAGGCGCGACGGCTGGCCGACATCCCGCCCGACGAGACGTCGGAGCACACCGAGCGGCTGACCAAGGGGCTGGTCGACCTCGGCTGGCGGCCGCCGAACGAGGGCGCGGGCTTCAGCGCCGGGCAGCCGCGCTACGTGTTCCAGCTGCCGCTGGCGGACCGCACGCCCGAGGACGTGCTGGCCGGCTTCAACCAGCTGTGGCGCCGCAACATCAAGAAGGCCGACAAGGGCGGCGTCACCGTGCGCGAGGGCGCCTTCGAGGACCTCCCGGCCTTCCACGCGTTCTACGTCCACACCGCCGAGCGCGACCAGTTCATCCCGCGCCCGCTGGGCTACTTCCAGCGGATGTGGAAGGCCATGCGCGCCGAGGACCCGCAGCGGCTACGGCTCTACCTCGCCGAGCACGAGGGCGAGGTGCTGGCGGCCACCACGATGATCACCGTCGGGCAGCACGCCTGGTACTCCTACGGCGCGTCGGCCTCGCACAAGCGCGAGCTGCGGCCGAGCAACGCCGTCCAGTGGCGGATGATCCAGGACGCCATGGCGGCCGGCTGCGCGGTCTACGACCTGCGCGGGATCACCGACACCCTCGACCCCGACGACCATCTCTTCGGGCTGATCCAGTTCAAGCTGGGCACCGGCGGCCACGCGCTGGAGTACCTCGGCGAGTGGGACCTGCCGGTCAACCGGCTGCTGTTCGCCGGCTTCGAGGCCTACCTGCGCCGGCGCGGCGGCGGGGCGGACTAGCCATGACCTTC
>JBQCIO010000124.1:0-9780 GCA_051953655.1 Motilibacteraceae bacterium | reverse complement strand
CGACGGGGCCACCGTGTCGAGGGTGTAGGTGAGCTGCACCCGCCCGTCGTAGGTGGACCCGCCCCCGGTGATGAGGGTCACGCCGGTAGCCGAGGGGACGGCGTACGAGCTGCCGCCGCCGCCACCGCTCGACTCGCCGTGGGGGTCGCTGCCGGCCCCACCGCCGCCGTACCAGCCGCCACCCCCGCCGCCGCCAATGGAGCCGAACCCGCTGGGATCCGGGCAGTAGGCGCCGTTGCCCCCGAGGCCGAACTCTCCGGACGAGCCCGCGGAGTCGGACCCGCTGCAGGACTGTGTGCCGACCGCGCCGCCGGCAGTCTGCGTACCGCCCGAACCCGGGAGCGTCCCGCTTCCGGGCGCACCCTCCACCCCGCCGCCCGCTCCGCCGGGCTGCGTGAGGTAGACGTCGCCGCCGCCTCCGCCGGCCCCGACAACGAGTCGATCCCCGAGACCGTAGGGCGCGCGGCGCACATCCGAGGCGCCACCGCCGCCGCCTCCGGAGATGCTCGGCCCAGGCGGGGAGGGCAGGCATGCGCCGGCGCCGCCACCGTTCGCGCCACCGGTTCGGCAGTCGCTGTTCCCGCTCTGACCGTGGCCCCCCAGGTAGACCCGGAGCACCTCACCCGGGGTGACCGCCACCGTGGCCACCGCGCGACCGCCGTTGCCGCCGTTGTTCCCGCCCCGGGCCCCGTCCGCCACGACGTGGAGCGACACGACCTTCGCCGGGACCGTGAAGGTCCAATACGGCAGGTCGAGGGCCGAATACGTGCAGGTCGTCGACGTCCCGCTGACGGTGCAGGCCGACGGCGGGGTCGCGGCGCTGACAGTGAAGCTCGTGGTGGCCGGGGTCGGGTCGATGTTGCCGCCCCGGTCGACGGCCCGTACCTCGATGGTGTGGTCGCCGATGGACAGGCCGTCGAAGGTCGCCGGGCTGGTGCACGTCGAGAAGTCCGCGCCGTCCAGGCTGCACTCGAAGCGCGCGATGCCGTCGGGGTCGGAGTTGTCGGTGCCGCTGAAGTGGACCGTGGCCGACGGGACATAGATCGTGGCCGGCGGGACCGAGTCGAGGCTGGTGTGGGGGGGCGTCGTGTCCACGAAGGTCCAGGACGCCGTCGCCGGGGTCGGGTCGGTGTTGCCGTTGCCGTCGACCGCGCGCACCCGGACCTGGTGCGCTCCGGTCGCCAGGCCGGTGTAGGTGACCGGGCTGGTGCAGGTGACGAACGCAGCGGTGTCCAGGCTGCACTCGAAGTGGTCGATGCCGCTGCCGCCTGTGTCCGCCCCGTGGAAGAACAGGGTCGCGTCGGTCTTGTCGGTGGGATCGGTCGGCGCGGAGTCGATGGTCGTGGTGGGCGGGGTGATGTCGCCGACCGCGAAGGTGATCGACACCGACCCGTCACCGTGCTTGTCCCGGGTCGCGGAGAACTGTGACACCACCTCGGCGGAGTCGACGGCGCTGGCGCCGCCCGCACCGCCGCCGCCGGCCGCGGTGTAGTCGTAGGGGCTCGTCGAGCCCACGGGCAGGTAGCAGGTGCCCCCGGCGCTGCCGCCACCACCGCCGCGGTAGCCGCCGCCCCCGCCGCCGCCGTCTCCGACCGGCCTGGGGTCGCCGGTGTAGCCGAGCCCGCCGTGCCCACCGTCGCCGTAGGTGGGGACCGTGAGGTCCAGCGTGACCCCGTTGGCGCCGGGGTTCGACAGACCGCCGCCGGCCACACAACCGGACACGCCCGCGCCGCCGATGCCGACGGCATCCAGGGTGCCCTGGCTGCCCGGATTGCCGCCGGTCGCCGCGGCGTACGACGGGTCGGTGGACGAACCGCCCGCCGTCCCCGCGGCGTCGCCGGCACCCCCCGCGCCGCCCGTGGGCACCGCACCCACCTTGGTCATCCAGTACCCCGCCCCACCGTCGCCACCGGCTCCCCCGCCACCCGCGGCGTCGGCGACGAAGTCGTTGACCGATGTCCCGGCACGCTTGACGACCAGGAGGGTCGAGCCCCCGCCGCCACCGGCGCTGGTGTCGTTCGTGCTCCGCAGCCCGGCGTCACCGCCGTCGGGAAAGCCACCGCTCCGGAAACCGGAGACCCCGGCGAACGAACCCAGGTACTGGGTGGGCGTGAACGACGCGCCCTGCGAGCCGGCCAGGAAGGACAGCGTGTCCCCGGCGGCGAGGTTCATCTTCACTTCGACGAACGCACCGTTGCCGCCCTTGGCGGTGCGGCCGTCGCCGCCGGACGCGCCGCGCAGGTCGACAGTGACCGTCGGCGAGGTCAGCCCGGCGGGCACCGTCCAGGAATCGACGTTTCCGGTGAACCCGTAGACGCAGGTGCGGTAGCCCCCCGTGTCGGTGCACGAAGGTCCCGTGGCCGTGCTCGCCGTCGCAGCCTCGGGCGCGATCACCAGGGCTCCCATCAACGCCGACACCGCCACGGCCGCGGGCCACTGCACCCGCCGTCGTCGCAGCGACAGCATGACCTGGCGCGTGCGGATCGCACCCATGAGCAGCTCCCTGGTCTGAGGCCTCCGGCCGGCGCAGCGCAGGCCTCGGCGGACGGTAGAGCTTCGCCCTGGTGCCGCACATCGGGCATTTGCCCGGGGTCTCTCGCGCACTCCAAGACGGACACCGATCGGCGCGATCGCACGTTCGACGTCGAGAACCCTCGGGAGCCGGACCGGCGCAAGGACGAGGCCGGTGCAGAAGGGGCGCCGCAACGTCCGCAAGGTTGACGCACGCGCGCACCAGAAGGTCAGCGCCCCGCAATGCCACGATGCCCCAGGGCCGTCACCCGCGACCCGGGGCTGGGACAGGGTGGGGTGCTCGGGGGCGAGACACCGGAATTGGGTGCGCCTGGCGCGCGGGCTTGGCGGACAGTTCCCCCGTCGGCCCGACAGTCCCCTCCATCGCCGCCGCCGCTCCGGAGGACCCCCAGCGACTGGCGCTGCGGGGGCCGCGCAGGCCACCGAGGGCGGGACCACGACGTGCGCTCAAGATCTATGTGGGGCCGGTGTGGGGCCGAACAGCCCAGCAGGCGTCAGCACCGCCCGGACCAGCCGGAACGAGAACATGGACGTGACCTGCAGAAACAGCACCGCCCGGACGCCCGCGGACGGCCTGTCACGGGTCTGGTTCATCTTCTAACCCGTGGGTCGCAGGTTCGAATCCTGCCGGGCGCGCCCATCCAGTGCCGTCTGGTGCTGCCCTGTGCCGCACAGTCCGGTCACCTGGGTGTCCTGTCGGCCCCACACGCCTGGGAAATCCGCTGCCTGCGGCGATGCCGGTGCAGCAACGGGCGCGGCACGCCCACGCTTCCTCGGCAGACTGTCGAGGAGGTCGACTGCCTAGACGCACAGAGCGCCGGCAACACGCGTCCGACCGCTGCACTTCCTCCGGCACGACATGTCACAGCGACCCTTGCCGTCCTTACTGCGGACGCTCGTCCCCCCCAGGCAATGGCCGTGCGGACAACGAGTGGGTGCACCTACGCTTCGATGACGACCGGTATGACGATCGGGGTGCGGCGGCCGTCGCTGTGCGCCCACCGGCTGACGGTGCGGGCGATGATCTGCTCGAGCCGCTCGACGTCGCCGATGCCTTCGGCCGCGGCCTTGGCCAGTGCCTGCTCGATCAGCGGCACCGCCGCGTCGAAGGTCCGGCGATCGTGGGTGAATCCCCGGGCCAGGAAGTCGGGTGGCTCGGTCAGGGCGCCGGTGTCCGCATCGACCAGCGCGACGACGGTGATGACCCCTTCGGCGGCCAGGGTGCGGCGGTCCTTGAGCGAGGCCTCGGTGATGTCGCCGACCGTGGACCCTTCGACGTAGACCAGCCCGGCGGGAACCTTGCCGGTGATCGTGGCGCGGCCCTTGACCAGGTCCACGACGACGCCGTCCTCGGCGAGCACGACGCGATCGGAAGGAACGCCGGTGCGGATCGCGATCTGGGCGTTGGCCTGCAGGTGGCGCCACTCGCCGTGTACCGGCATCACGTTGGCTGGGCGGACCACGTTGTAGCAGTAGGCGAGCTCGCCGGCGCTGGCGTGCCCGGAGACATGCACTTTGGCGTTGCCCTTGTGCACGACGTTGGCGCCCCAGCGGGTCAGGGCGTTGATGACGCCGTAGATCGCGTTCTCGTTGCCCGGGATGAGCGAGCTAGCCAGCAGGACCGTGTCGCCGGGGCCGATGCGGATCGGGTGGTCGCGGTTGGCCATGCGGGCCAGCGCCGCCATCGGCTCGCCCTGGGACCCGGTGCAGATCAACGTGATCTTGTCGTCGGGCAGCTTCTCGAGCTGCTTCAGGTCGACGATGAGCCCGTCGGGAACCGTGAGGTAGCCCAGGTCGATAGCGATGCCCATATTCCGGACCATGGACCGCCCGACGAAGGCAGCCTTGCGGCCGTGGGCGGCCGCCGCATCGAGAACTTGCTGGATGCGGTGAACATGGCTTGCGAAGCTCGAGACGATGATCCTGCGCGGCGCCGTCCGGAAGACCTCGTCGATGGCCGGGGCGAGGTCCCGCTCAGAGGTGGTGAAGCCCGGAACCTCGGCGTTGGTGGAGTCGACGAGGAACAGATCGACGCCCTCCTCTCCGAGGCGGGCGAACGCGCGCAGGTCCGTGATCCGCGAGTCGAGCGGGAACTGATCCATCTTGAAGTCGCCGGTGTGCAGCACGGTTCCTGCGCTGGTGCGGATGGCGACCGCGAGGCCGTCCGGGATGGAGTGGTTGACCGCCGCGAACTCGAGGTCGAACGGGCCGAAGGTGCGCCGATCGCCCTCAGCCACCTGCCTCGTCGTGGGCTTGATGTTGTGTTCCTTGAGCTTTGCCGCGATGAACGCCAGGGTGAGCCGCGAGCCGACCAGGGGGATGTCCGGGCGTTCGCGCAGCAGATAGGGGACGCCGCCGATGTGGTCCTCATGGCCGTGGGTCAGCACGACGGCTTCGATCTTGTCCAGCCGGTCCCGGATCCAGGTGAAGTCCGGGAGGATCACGTCGACCCCCGGTTGGTGCTCCTCGGGGAACAAGACGCCGCAGTCGACGATCAGCAGCCGACCGGCGTGCTCGAACACGGTCATGTTGCGACCGATCTCCCCCAGACCGCCGAGCGCGACGACCCGCAGACCGTTCCTCGGAAGGCGTGGGGCAGCTCCAAGCCTGGGGTGCGGATGGCTCACGTCGTAGGTCCTGTCGGTTGGGAAGACGGGCGGGCGGACGGATCAGCGAAGCATGGGCACTGGACAGCGGCGGAAGTCGGCCTCAAACGACCCCTGACGATCACACCTGTCCGCAATCTACCTTCACGTCATGGTAGGTACCTTGGCGGGAGGCGATGCCGCGGCCGCCGTACAGCAGTGAGGAGGCGGCATGGCGGGGCTTGTGCCGTGCCCGGTCGGCCGGCGATGCCGAGAACCTGCACGGCACCCTCGTCGAGGCGAGCGGGCTCTGCCCACCGCGCTGGCGGTTCTCGAGCACTGGCACGCTCGCGGCTGGCTCAACGCCGACCGGGGCCGCGACCTGCTGGACGAGAGGGCCGGAATCCCCTGGTTCCGGCTGCCTCCACTCATCCAAGAACCTTCCCTCACGTGAGGGTAGAATCTGTGAGTCGGGCCGGCAGCGCAGGATGGCGTCGGGCTGAGCAGAACGCGAGGCCGAGGGCCAGACCGCTGGCAGGCACCGACATCACCCGGCTCGCACCTTCGTCGTCAAGGAGGACCTGGTGTCCCACGCTGCGCTGTGCGCAGAGATCGAGCACCACGAGCGTGCCCGAGCGGGGATGGCGGCGTGGCGAGACACCACGGTCGACGTGCTCACCACCTTGCGCGCGGACCAGGTGCTCACCGTCGTGGACTCGCATCCGCTGCCGGGCGAGCTGAGCGGCCGGTGAGCACCGACGAGACCCTGGCCGCTCCCCGTTCCGGACAACGCTCCCCCCGGTCCCGCCCACTGGGCCCCGGTGGCTTCTACGGCTGGCACATGGTCGCGGTCGCCGCGCTCGCCCTGGCCGCCACCGCCCCCGGGCAGACCACCGGCATCTCGGCCTTCATCGACCCGGTCAGCGCCAGCCTCGGGCTGAGCCGCTCGGCCATCTCCACCTGCTACCTGATCGGCACTCTGACCGGCGCGGCCGGCATGCCGCTAATCGGG
The DNA here is from genome assembly GCA_051953655.1 of Motilibacteraceae bacterium. Classification (GTDB taxonomy): domain Bacteria; phylum Actinomycetota; class Actinomycetes; order Motilibacterales; family Motilibacteraceae; genus JBQCHF01. The sequence goes on along the minus strand of JBQCIO010000124.1, from coordinate 3,651 downwards.
CGCGCCCTAGACCGGTTCGGCACGCGCGCCACGATGGCCAGCATCGGCCTGGTCTTCGGCGCCGTCCTGCTCGGCCTGTCCCGCGTCGCCGGCCCGGTCGGGCTCACCGCCGGCTTCGTCGGGGTGCGCATGGCCGGGCAGGGCGCGCTGAGCCTGACCGCTACCACCGCGGTCGCCGTGTGGTTCGTCCGCCGCCGAGGACTGGCCACCGGGCTGGTCTCTGCCCTGGGCGCCACCGGGATCTCGCTGGCACCGATCGGGCTGGAGGCGTTCATCGCTGCCCACGGCTGGCGCACCGCCTGGCTGCTGGAGGGACTGGCCGTCTGGGCGGTGGTGATCCCCTTGGCCCTGGTCGGCGTGCGCAACCATCCCGCCGATCTGCGCCAGCAGCCCGACGGCCGGCACGCCGACCGGGCAGCGGGCGCCAGCACCGCGCGGGCCGGCAGCACGCTCGCTCAAGCGATGAGGACCCCGTTCTTCTGGGTGATGCTGGCCGGGGTTGCCACCGCCGGGCTGCTGTCCACCGCGATCGGCTTCCACCAGATCGACCTGCTCGGCGAACGCGGCCTGTCCCCCGCCGAAGCCGCGGCCAACTTCCTGCCCCAGACCGTGGCCTCGCTTGCGGCCACGGTGGCCGTGGGGGCCCTGATCGACAAGGTCAACAGCCGCTGGCTCACCGCAACCTGCATGCTCGTACTCGCCCTCGGCCTGCTGTGGGGCGTCGTCGTGACCCCCGGCTGGTCCGCGATCGGCTTCGGCCTGACCGTCGGCGCCTCCGGCGGGGTGATCCGCACCCTGGAGGCCGGCACCTTCCCGCGCTGCTTCGGCACCACCCACATCGGGACCATCCGCGGCGCCGTGCATGCCGTGGCGGTCGGCGCCAATGCCTTCGGCCCAGTCACCTTCGCCCTCGTGCGCGCCGCCACCGGCACCTACACCGTGGCCCTGCTCACCGGCGCCGTGCTCCCGCTGCTCGTAGCCGTCGCCGCCCTGCTCTCCCCCACCCCCGCCCCGGTCCACGACGCCCAGAACCCCCTTAAGGCCGGGGAGACTGAACTCGGAGCCGACCAGCCGGTCGTCGCTAGCCCCGCGGAGGACCTCAGATGAGCAGCAGCGAACGGGCCGAGCTGATGCAGATCGGCCAGGTCGCCGAGCGCACCGGGCTGAGCCTTCGCACCATCCGCTTCTACGAGGAAGAGGGCCTCGTCACCCCCACCACCCGCAGCGAGGGAGGCTTCCGCCTCTACAGCGAGGACGACGTCGCCCGCCTCCAGGTCGTCAAGACGATGAAGCCCCTCGGGTTCGCGGTCGAGGAGATGCGCGAACTGCTCACCCTGCTCACCGCCCTGGACACCGGCGCCGCCCAACCGGACCTGATCGATCGGCTCCGCATGTTCCAGGAGGCCGCCGAGGCCAAGGTCAGTGCCCTGCGCGAGCAGCTCGACGTCGCCCGTGGCTTCGCCGACACCCTCACCGGCAAGCTCGCCGAGCACGCACCTGCCGCCACCGGCAAGGGCAGCGGCAGGCAGCCCCGCCACAGAGTCGCTCGTCGGCCCTGAGCGAGCCCAGCGCGCCTCCCTTCCGCACCACCGGCCAGACCTCGCCCATCCCAGCAGTGAGAAGCGACACCCGAGCCGGTTCGCGGAAGCAAACCGCCGCACCCGTAGGTTGTCGATGATCGCGAGCCGCAGCGCGAGCACCACCCGCCGCGCGACGCCGCCTCCCCGGTGCGATGACGCACCGAGCCCGCATCTGTCGCCCTGGCACCCGTGGTGCCGCTGCCCGCCCGCGTCATGACGGCGCCCAGTCCCGAAACGGCTCACCTTGTCCCTGCGCTCGACCCTGCACCCGTCCCAGAGCTCCACCACCTCCCGCCGCACACCCCCGTCCTGGCTCTCCCCGTCCCTCGCCCGCACCGAGGTGCTGGCCGGGCTGGTGGTCGCCCTGGCCCTCATCCCCGAGGCGATCAGCTTCTCGATCATCGCCGGCGTCGACCCGCGCGTGGGCCTGTTCGCGTCCTTCACGATGGCGGTGACCATCGCCGTCGTCGGCGGGCGACCAGCCATGATCAGCGCCGCGACCGGCGCGGTCGCCCTCGTCGTCGCGCCCGTCGCGCGACAGCACGGCCTGGGTTACCTGGTCGCCACGGTCGTGCTGGCCGGGGCCTTCCAGATCCTGCTCGGGGCGGCCGGCTTCGCACGGGTGATGCGCTTCGTCCCGCGCAGCGTCATGGTCGGGTTCGTCAACGCCCTGGCCATCCTGATCTTCCTGGCGCAGCTGCCGCACCTGACCCACGTGCCCTGGCTCGTCTACCCGATGGCCGCCGCCGGCCTGACGATCATCCTCACCCTGCCGCGGCTGACCAAGGCCGTCCCGGCCCCGCTGGTCTCGATCGTCGTGCTGACCCTCGTCACCGTCCTGCTCGGCCTGCACCTGCCGACCGTCGGCGACGAGGGCGCACTCCCCCACGAGCTGCCCACGCTCGCCCTTCCCGGCGTCCCCCTCACCTGGGCCACGCTGCGGACCATCGCCCCCTACGCCCTGGGCATGGCCGTGGTCGGGCTGATGGAGACGATGATGACCGCCAAGCTCGTCGACGCCGTCACCGACAGCCGCTCGGACAAGACCCGCGAGGCGATGGGCCAGGGCGTCGCGAACATCGTCACCGGACTCTTCGGCGGCATGGGCGGCTGCGCCATGATCGGCCAGACCATGATCAACGTACGGGCCGGTGCCCGCACCCGGCTCTCCACGTTCCTCGCCGGGGTCTTCCTGCTGGTCCTCGTCGTCGCCCTCGGCCCGGTCGTGGCGATCATCCCGATGGCCGCACTCGCCGCGGTGATGGTGTTCGTCTCACTCACCACGTTCGACTGGCACAGCCTGCGCACGATCCGCCGGATGCCCCGCAGCGAGACCGCCGTCATGCTCACGACCGTCGCCGTCGTGGTGGCCACCAGCAACCTCGCCATCGGCGTCGGAGCCGGGGTGCTGCTGGCCTGCGTGCTCTTCGCCCGTCGCGTGGCGCACCTCGTGCAGGTGACCAGCGTGCTCGACCCGGCCGGCACCGAGCGCATCTACTCCGTGCACGGCGCCCTGTTCTTCGCCTCCAGCAACGACCTCGTCGAACAGTTCCACTACGCCGACGACCCCGCGCGCGTCGTCATCGACCTGTCCGCAGCATCCATCTGGGACGCCTCCACCGTCGCAACCCTCGACGCGATCACCCACAAGTACGCCGTGCGCGGCAAGACCGCCGTCATCGCCGGCCTCGACCAGCACTCCGCCACCCGCTACCAGCGGCACACCGGACAGCTCGCCGGCGCGCACTGAGCCGCTGCACGGGGGCTGTCGCGCGGCCGCGCCTGCAGGCTGCCGTATGGGGCGCTGTGCCCCTGGGGGCGCCACGGCTGTCGCCATGACGGACGTCGATCAGCCGCAGGGGTGGCTCAGGTGGGGCTGGCCGGCCAGCCCCACGAATCCGCTGCCTCAACTCGGTGCGCTGTGACGTTCCCGCTGGAACTCGTGGAACGAAGAATTCGGCGGTGACCAGGTGGCTCCACAGACCCGAGCCACCCCCCGCACCCCCGTGTTGGGGAGGGGGAGGCCCACCACCAAAAAAAAACGCAGAGGGTGGAGAGAGGGAGGGTCGGG
>JBQCIO010000123.1:0-8868 GCA_051953655.1 Motilibacteraceae bacterium | reverse complement strand
ACCGCAGTGGCCCAGGTGGTGCGCGGGGTCGGCGGAGCGCTGACCGAGTCCTCGGCGCACCTGCTCGCTCAGCTGCCCGCCGCCGCCCGCGACACCGCCCTCGCCGACCTGGTCAGCCCGACCCAGGGCGCCGGTGCCGCGGTCCTGCGCCAGCCGCTCGGCGCCAGCGACTTCGCCCTGGCCGACCGCACGTACGACGACGTCGCGCGCGGGCAGGCCGACCCCACGCTCACCTCGTTCAGCACCGCCGCCGACCGGCCGGAGATCCTCCCGCTGCTGGTACGGGCCGCGCAGCTCAACCCCGACCTCGCCGTCGTCGCCACCGCCTGGAGCCCGCCGGCGTGGATGAAGACCACCGGGAGCACCCACGGCGGGCAGCTGAGCGAGCAGGTGCGCCGAGGACTCGGTCAGCGCTCCGCCGACCCCGCGCACCACCTGGGCCACTGCGGTGTCGTCCACGAGCACCTGCTCGGCGGCGCTCGGCTTGTCCTTGCCGAAGGCGACCGACGGCTGCTCGGCCAGCCGCAGCCCGGCGGCGCTGGTGACGACCAAGGAGATGTCTGGGACGCCGGAGCCCGAGCTCGACCGGCCCGTCGACGGGCGGGAGGCCTGCCCGGCCGGCTGACCGATCGACTGACGGGGGCTGGTGGCCGCGTCGGCGCCGGTGAGCGGTGCGGCCAGGGCGAGCGCGAGCACCGCCGCCGAGAGCGGAGCCCCGAGCCGGACGAGGTCGCGGCGGCCGAGCGGCCGGCGGAGCAGCCACCAGGCCAGGCCGCCGGTCGCGCTGACGCTGCGGTCACCGACGCTGCCGGTGCCGGTGGTGCGGCCTCGCCGAGCCGGGCCGTGCATGGGGACCGCCGTCCGTGGAGGTGCACGGGCAGCGTCCTGCCGACCCGTCGTACCTCCACGACGTCGACCTCCCGGACCCGGCCGCTGTTGGGCCGGACGGGTGAGGGGGACCTTGGTCCCTCAGATCTGCGGCGCCGCTGCCTCCGGGAGGGCTGCCTAGTGCACCGCGAGGGCGCTGGCGACGTAGACGCGGTCGGCGTCGGTCACGCCGACCAGGACGGCGAGCGCGCGGGGGTCGCGGACTGTGCGGGCGCCGGTCTCCAGCACCCGCCGCACCAGCCCGTGCAGCCGCTCGGCGTGCGCGACCTCGTCGGCGCACAGGGCCACGGCGTGCTCGACCTGCTCGTGCTCGACCTGCTCGTGCTCGAGGTGGCCCGTGGCCTCCCGCTGCCGGGGCAGGGCCGGGCCCGTCCGCTCCGCCGTCTGCTCGTCGTGTGCTGCGTACTGCACGTTCTCCACGTCCCCTCGCTGTTGCCGTGACGACGATGCCATTCGGCAGCCCGCGCCCGGGCGGGAATGCTTCGGACCGGGTGTCACTAGGCTCCGGGTCTGCACTTCTCGCCGGCGGCCGGGTGGCCCGGCCGTCGCCAGATCCCCTCGGGAGGACGCGTGACGGACGTGGCGGCGGTGACCGACGCCCTGGGCCCCTTCGCCCGGTGGATCGGGCTCGAGCTGGTCGAGGCCGACGGCGAGCACGTCGTCGCCACCTGGAAGGCCCGCGGCGACCTGCACCAGCCCTACGGCATCGTCCACGGCGGCGTGCACTGCTCGGTGGTGGAGACCCTCGCCAGCCTGGGCGCGGCCATGTGGCTGGGCGAGCGCGGCCAGGTCGTGGGCGTCTCCAACACCACCGACTTCCTGCGCGCGGTCCGCGAGGGCGAGCTGCGCGGGGTGGCCACCCCGGTGCACCGCGGCCGCCTGCAGCAGCTGTGGACCGTCGAGATCACCGACGACGAGGGCCGGCTGGCGGCCCGCGGCCAGGTGCGGCTGCAGAACATCAGCAACGACCACCTGGCCCGTTAGCCGTCCCTCGTGCCCCCTGGCCCCCGCTGATCCCGGCCGCCGGTGCGCTGGCTTGCCGGCGGGCCGGACCGGCAGCAGGCTGACTCTCCGTGGGGACCCCGCCGCGGCGCTGGACCGCGCTCTACCGCCTTCCGCTCGGCCTGCTCACCTACGTCGCCCTGGCGACCCAGCTGGTGTCCTCGGTGCACAAGGGCGCGTCGGTGGCCAACTTCTTCAGCTTCTTCACGGTGCTGTCCAACCTGCTGGCGGCCACCGTCTTCGTGCTCACCGCGCTGGGCCTGCCGCGGCGGGCGTCCGCGCGGGACCTGCTGCGCGGGTTCCCGGTGGTGCCGATGGCCACCACCGGCCTGGTGTGGTTCGTGGCCCTCCGCGACCTGGACGAGGCGCTGCAGACGACCATCCCGTGGGTGAACTCCGTCGTGCACATCGCCATGCCGGTCGTGGTCGTGCTCGACTGGCTCGTCGACCCGCCGGCGACGCCGATCCCGCTGCGCCGCGCGCTGGTCTGGCTCGCCTACCCGCTCGCCTGGACCGCCTACACCCTGGTGCGCGGCCCCCTCGCGCACTGGTACCCCTACCCCTTCCTGGACCCGGCGCAGGTCGGTGGAGCAGGCGGGGTCGCCGTGTCCGTGCTGGTGGTGGGCGTCCTGATGCTGGTGCTCGTGCTGGCCGCGTCCGCCGTCGGCAACGCCCTGTCCCGACACCGGGCGCCGATACCGGCGCAGGTCGCGCTCGACGGCTGAGAGATCCGGTCGGGAGCAGGGGCGAGCTGCTGGGTTGAGCCCGGCCGCTCCGGGCACCTGCGGTGGACCGACGTCGACGGCAGGAGGAGTGATGGGCATGCTGCGCAAGGCTCTGGTCACCGCGGTGGCGACCAAGCTGGTCGAGGAGGCCCGCAAGCCGGAGAACCAGCGGCGGCTGCGCGAGCTGGTGGCCAACGTGCGGGCCCGGCAGGCGGCGCGCTCCCGCTGACCCCCGGCCCTCGGGCCCTTCGACGCCCGCCGCCGGCTCGCTCAGGTCCGCGCGGCGGCGCACTCGATGCAGAGCGTCGCGGCAGGCCGGGCGACCAGCCGGCCGGGTGCGATCGGGCGCCCGCAGCGCTGGCAGGTGCCGTAGGTGCCCTCGTCCAGCCGGCGCAGCGCCGCGTCGAGCCCGGCCAGTCCTTCGCGGGCCTGGTCCAGCAGGGCGGCCACCTGCGACCGCTCGAAGGCGATCGTCGCCCCCTCGGGGTCGTGCTCGTCGTCCACCGCCACCGCCACGGAGGCGTCGACGATGACGCCCAGCTCGCGCTCCAGGGCGGCGATCCGGCCCAGCGCGTCGGCGCGCTCGGCCTCGAGCAGCTCGCGGGCATCCACCTCGACAGGATCCAGCCCGACAGGATCCAGCCCGAGGGCCAGCTCGGGAGATCCAGAGGACTGCGCGCGCTCCTCCACTGCCTCGCTCACGGCCGGCTCCTCTCCCACTCGGTCCTGTCCTGCTGTCCCTGCCCTACCCGCCCGCCGTCCCCCTGCCCTACCCGCCCGCCGTCCCCGTGGCCTACCCGCCCGCCGTCCCCGTAGCGCACGACGCCGGCGTGCACCGCCGCGCCCAGGCCGAACCCGGCCAGCGCGCCGGCGAGCAGGCCGACCGCCCCGCCGCCCCGCCCGCGGACCCGTGCTCCCAGCAGCAGGCCGGCCGCGGCACCCGAGGCCAGCGCCGCGCCGGGCAGGGCGTCGAGCAGCACGCGGACCGCTCCAGCGGTCGTGGCCGGCACGGCCGCCGACGTCGGCGCGGTGGTCGACGACGACACGACGTCCTCCTCGGGTTGGTCAGGATGGTCGGTGACAGGCGGGAGGACCGCCTGGACCGACCTGCACCGAGCCTGCGCCCGACGGCCCGGGACGGGCAGGGACCAACGTCGGCGGTGACCGCCCGCGGCGCCGGCGGCGGATCGACGCCCCCAGCTGTAGGGGGTGCGCGGGAAGCAAGCACGGTGAAGGGTGGTTGCTGCCCGTGAGCGGGCCTCGCCGCCCGCTCACGGGTGGAGCAGCACCCAGTGATCAGTCAGCGAGCGGCTCGGCCGCTCGGAACCGGCAGGGAAGGACCCAGATGCCCACGCGCACCGCACGCACCGCTTGGAACGGCACCCTCCAGGAGGGCTCCGGCCAGGTCGAGCTCACCAGCTCCAAGATCGGCACCTACGACGTGTCGTTCCCGAAGCGCGCGGCGGACGACGCCGACGGCACCACGAGCCCCGAGGAGCTCATCGCCGCGGCCCACTCCGCGTGCTACGCGATGCAGTTCTCGGCGCTGGCGGCCCAGGCCGGTGGCACGCCGCAGGGCCTCGAGGTGACCGCCGACGTCTCCCTCGGCCCGGACCCGGCCGGCGGCTTCCGGCTCACCGGCATCAAGCTCACCGTCCGCGGCGAGGTCGAGGGCCTCTCCGCCGAGCAGTTCCAGCAGGTCGCCGAGCAGGCCAAGGCCGGCTGCCCCGTGAGCAAGGCCCTCACCGGCGTCGAGATCACCCTCGACGCGCAGAAGGACTGAGCGGCCGACGTACACCCCGGCCGCGGCCGGAACGATCACGAGGACGTGATCGTCACTCGCCCACCTCGGGGAATCTCCCGGGGTGGGCGAGTACTTTCCTGGGTCGGGGGCCCTCGGTCCGTTGTCAGGCCGGTCGTTGTCAGGCCGGTTTCATCGTCAGGCCGACAGCTCGGCCAGCACGCGCGGCGCCTCGTCGAGCAGCTCGCGCGCCAGGAAGCCGAGCCGGCCGACCCGCGCGGCCAGCCGGTCCCCGGCGGCACCGTGCAGGTGCGTCCCCCAGCACGCGGCCTGGGCGGGGTCTCCCCCGCGCGCCGCGACCCCGGCCACCAGCCCGGCCAGGACGTCGCCGCTGCCGGAGGTGCCCAGCCCCACCTGGCCGGTCTGGTCGATCCACCGCCGTCCATCGCAGGCGGCCACCGCGCCGCCGTGCGCCACCACGGCCCCGAACCGCTCGGCGATCCGGCCGGCGACGTCGAGATCCGGCTGTCCCTCCGACGCACCGTCGGAGGCCCCGTCCGTCCCGAGCAGCCGCCCCGCCTCGGCGCTGTTGGGCGTCAGCACCAGCCGCCCGCGGACCGGGTCTGCCAGCTCGGGCCGCGTCCCGAGGCAGCCGAGCGCCATCGCGTCGAGCACCACCAGGGCGTCCTCGGGCACCAGCGGCAGCACCCGGGCCAGCAGCTCCGACGTCGCGTCGGGGTCGGACATCCCCGGCCCCAGCAGCACTGCCCTGGACTGGGACAGCTCGTCCGCCAGCACCTCTGCCGCCGCCGGGTCGATCGCCCCATCGCCGGTCTCCGGCAGCGGGGTGGCCCCGCACTCGGGCACGGCCACCGCCATGGCGACGGCGGTGCCGGCCGGGACGGCCAGGGTGAGCCGACCGGCGCCCGCCCGCAGCGCCGCGACCCCGGCCAGCAGCACGGCCCCCGGCGTGCGGGTGGACCCTCCGACCACCACCACGCTCCCCCGCGCGTTCTTGCCGCCGTGGTCCGGCGTGCGCACGGGCCAGTCGCGCAGCAGCCCGGGGGTGAGGACGACGGGCTGCTCAGCTGGGCGCGTCGGCGACATCCGGCTCCTCGGTGTGGGGCGCGCCCAGACCGCGCACCGGTCCGGCGTCGTCGAAGCCGACGAGGCGGGCCCGCCCGTCGGACAGGTCATAGGTGGTCAACCCGCAGTTGGCCAGGGCGACCGCGCGGTTGACCGCGAGGATCTCCTGCTCGGTCAGGCCCTCGACGACGTACCGCATGGCCAGCACGACGACCTCGTGCGTCACCAGGAGCACCCGCCGGCCGGCGTGCGCCACCTGCAACGACTCCCAGAAGGCGCGCACCCGCAGCACGACGTCGGCCCAGCTCTCCCCGCCCGGGGGTCGGTGGTAGAACTTCCCGAGCCGTTCGCGGCGCGCCTCCTCCTCCGGGTAGCGCGCCGCCACGCCGCGCCTGGTCAGCAGGTCGAGCACCCCCAGCTCCCGCTCGCGCAGCCGCTCGTCCGAGCGCACCTCGATGCGGCGCAGCCGCGGGTCCTCGTCCAGCGCGACCCGAGCGGTGCGCACCGCCCGCTCGTACGGCGAGGTCACCACGGTGTGCGGCCAGACCGAGGGTGGCTGCTCGGCGAGCCAGCGGCCGAACGCCCGCGCCTGGTCCAGGCCGAGGTCGGACAGGGGCACGTCGACGTCGCGCAGCGTCAGGTCGATCACCTCGGCACCGGTTTCGTGGGCCTCGGCCGCGGCGACGTTCCCCACGCTCTGCGCGTGCCGCAGCAGCTGCACCCGTGAGGGGGTCGGTCTCGGCTGCTCCATGAGTCCGGGACTACCCCGCGGGACCGGAGGCACACGGGCTCGCGCGAGGTCGGGCCCCTCGCTAGCGTCCGGCGCATGGAGCCTGCCGCCGGGACCGCGCCGCACCCCCCGCTCGACCTGCCCGCCATCTACCGCGACCTGCACCAGCACCCGGAGCTCTCCTTCCAGGAGCACCGGACGGCCCAGGTCGTGGCCGACCACCTGGCCGGGCTCGGCTACGCCGTGACGACCGGCGTCGGCGGCACCGGCGTGGTCGGGGTCCTGGAGAACGGCGCCGGCCCGACGGCGATGCTCCGAGCGGACATGGACGGCCTGCCGGTGCAGGAGGACACCGGGCTGCCGTACGCGAGCGCGGCGCGGGGGTCCGGCCCCTCCGGCGATGACGTCCCGGTGATGCACGCGTGCGGGCACGACGTCCACGTCACCTGCCTGCTCGGCGCCGCCGAGAAGCTCGTCTCCGACAGGGCGTCGTGGAAGGGCCGCCTCGCGCTCGTGTTCCAGCCCGCCGAGGAGGTGGGGGCCGGCGCGCAGGCGATGCTGGACGCAGGGCTGTTCGAGCTCACCGGCGTCCCCGACGTCGTGCTCGGGCAGCACGTGGCACCGATCCCCGCCGGGATCCTCGCCCTGCAGCCAGGTCCTGCCTTCGCGGCCTCCGACGCGCTGCGGGTCGTGCTGCACGGCCGCGGCGCGCACGGCTCCCGGCCGGAGACCTCGGTCGACCCGGTGGTGATGGCCGCGGCCACGGTGATGCGCCTTCAGGGCATCGTCTCCCGCGAGGTCGCCGCCGCGGACACCGCCGTGCTGACGGTCGGGTCGATGCGCGCGGGCACGAAGGAGAACGTCATCCCCGACGACGCCGAGCTGCTGCTGAGCCTTCGCACCTTCGACCGGCACGTCCGCGAGCGGCTCGTCGCCGCCGTGGAGCGGGTCGTACGAGCAGAGGCGGCCGCCTCCGGCGCCCCCCGCGACCCCGAGATCACCCTCATGTCGTCGTTCCCCGTGCTCGTCAACGACGAGGCCGCCGCCGAGCGCACCAAGGCAGGGCTGGAGAACACGCTGGGCGCCGGTCGCGTCGTCGTGCCCGGACCGGTCACGGGCAGCGAGGACGTGGGCCTGCTCGCCACCGCGGCGGGCGCGCCGCTGTCGTTCTGGCTGCTCGGTGGCGCGGATCCGGCCGCGTTCGCCGCCGCCACCAGCCTGGACGACGTCAAGCGCATCGTGGCATCCCTGCCCAGCAACCACTCCGCGCAATACGCTCCGGTGCTCGAGCCCACGCTGTCGACCGGGGTCGCGGCATTGGTGGGGGGCGCGCGGGCGTGGCTGCCGGTTGGGTCGTGATCTTTCCTCCGCGCCCTCCGTTCGGTTGCCGCTGCGGGCCCAGGTCCCGACGGCCGAGTCCGAGTCGGCGTCACCGGTCAGTCCACCCGATGGGCAGGGTGTGGTCGAGCTCGTCCGAGCGCAGGTTCAGGTACGGCAGCCACGCGACCAGCCGGTAGGAGCTGGGCGGTCGCCGAACTCGCCGTCGGTGAGGTGCACCGACCAGAGCATGGCCCCGCCGCCGGTCCGCGGCGCGGCGCGCTGAACGTCGCCGTCGTGTATCCCTATTGACGCCCCCGCGGGGGAGCCGCGTCCACCCGAGACGGTCAGCGAATCACCCTAGCCGCGCGTCGATCTGCGGGCGATCACCTCGAACGTGTGCCAGTGCTTCGGTCCCAAGAAGGCCGTTCCGTCACGCTCGTCTTCCACCAGCGAGAGGACATCCAAGGAGCTCAGCAGCTGTTCGACCTCGGTTCGATCCAGAAAAGTCCCGGGCCCATCGGCCCAGTCGTCGTTGTCTCCGAAGAGATCGACCGCAAGGACTCCGCCCGGCCTGAGGCTGGCCAGAATGAGGCGCCACAGACCGGGAGAATCTCTGCTGTCCACAAACGGCAAGGACACGCAGGCAAGGGTCAGGTCGTTCGCGGGCAGCGACGTCAGCTCTTCCAGGCGGCGAACGGAGTGCATGACGGAGCGGCCATCACGCGACGCCTCCAACGACGGCACCACGCTGACGTCGCCGTCGAAGCACTGAACGTGCCATCCACGATCGGCAAGCGCACGGGCCTCGACGCCGATTCCGCATCCGAGTTCCACCGCCGCGCGCCCCGCGCCGGGGCCCGCTACGTCCATCGCGGCCAGGGCGAGCTTGCGAGGCGGGCGCCCGGACTGGGCCGCGTTGTAGTCAGTCCAATCTCTGCCTGGAGAAGCCGGGGTGTGCACGGGCGACATGGTCGCAGACGCCCCTGCCTGCATCCACTGGCGGTCTGCGGGGCGCACGCAGCCGCTCATGCCGCGAGAGCCCCCGTTCGTGGCGCCCCGAGCGAGGTACGTGTCGATGACGACCCATCGACGTGTCCGTGGCCATGCCAAAGTCCCCACTGGTGGCCACTGAAGGTCCCCGCTGGTGGCCAGTGAAAGTCCCCACCTCGCCTCGTTCGTGTCTGCCTGGAGGTTGAGGCCCTGGGCGGTGACGGTGGCGGTGGCCGCCAGTCACGGCACCGCCCAGGGGACCTCCCATGTTGTCAGCGAGGAAGCAGTTGGACGTGTTGACCGCCTACCGACAGGTGGGCACTTACCGGGGTGCCGCGCAGATGTGCGGGGTCACCCACAAGACCGTGAAGCGGATCGTCGAGCGC
>JBQCIO010000122.1:0-2855 GCA_051953655.1 Motilibacteraceae bacterium | reverse complement strand
GAGGCGGGTGCTGGGGACGTCGACGTGTCCGCGGTCGGCCGGGCGGGGCGCTCCCGGGGGGGCGGTGCCGTCGGCGGTGACGACCACGGCGGGTAGGTCGGCGCCGACGGCGCGGCGGACCAGCCGGGCGCGGTGCTCCTGCCGCTCGACGGCCACCAGCCGGGCGCCGCGCTGGGCGGCCAGCGCGGCGAGCAGCGCGGCCTTCCCGCCCGGTCCGGCGCACAGGTCCACCCAGGTGCGGTCGGTGCCCTCGAGCGGCACCGCGGCCAGCGCCAGCGCGACCAGCTGGCTGCCCTCGTCCTGCACGCCGACCCGGCCCTCGGGCACGCCCGGCGCCTCGCGCGGGTCGCCGGACCAGCGCGCCGCCACCGGCGACCAGCGGCCCGGCTTCGCGCCGGCGGCGAGCAGGCTCTCGACGTCGGCCCGGCCGGGCCGGGCGACCAGAGACACCACGGGCGGCTCGTTGTCGGCGGCGAGCAGGGCGTCCAGCTCGGCGTCCAGACCCGGGTCGTCCTCGCCCCCGGCGCCGGCACCGCCGCGCGCCCGGGAACCGGCCAGTGCGTCGCGCAGCGCGCCGACGACCCAGCGCGGGTGCGAGCGGGCGACGGCGAGCGCGGCCAGCGGCTCGGCCGGCGAGACCTGCTCGAGCCAGCCGGGCAGGTCGCGGGCCTCGACCCGGCGCAGCACGGCGTTGACGAACTTGGCCCGGCCGTCGCCGAGCACGCCCCGGGCCAGCTCCACGGTGGCCGAGACGGCGGCGTGCGGCGGCACCCGCATGGCCAGCAGCTGGTGGGCGCCCAGCCGCAGCACGTCCAGCACCGGCGGGTCGACCTGCGCCAGCGGGCGGTCGATGCACGCGGCGAGCACGGCGTCGTAGGTGCCGCGCCCGCGCAGGGTGCCGTAGGCGAGCTCGGTGGCGAACCCCGCGTCGCGGCCGGTCAGGTTCCGCTCACGCAGCAGCCCGGGCAGGACGAGGTTGGCGTAGGCATCGCGCTCGTCGACGGCGCGCAGCAGGTCGAAGGCGGCGACCCGGGCGGCGTCGGGGGCGGGACGGCGGTAGCGGCGGGGCGGGCGGCCCTGGCCCGACGGCCTGCCGGCACCACTCCGCCCGCCCGAGGGACCACGCTGCGGCTGCGGCACTACTCGAGCCGGTCGTCGGCGGTGAGCCGCACGCCGTTGGCCCAGGCGGTGGCGGCCATCGGCTTCTTGCCCTGCGGCTGCACCTCGCCGAGCTGCACCGGGCCGCTGCCGGTGCCCACCCGGACCCCGCGCTTGTCGGCGGCGACCTGGCCGGGGGCGAGGGCGTCGGCCTCGGTGGCCGGGACGAGGGTGACCGGGCCGAGCTTGAGGCGCTCGCCGCGGAAGGTGGTCCAGGCGCCGGGTGCCGGCGTGCAGCCGCGGACGAGCCGGTCGACCCGCAGCGCGGGGGCGCTCCAGTCGACCCGGGCGTCCTCGACGGTGATCTTGGGGGCGAGCGAGACGCCGTCGGCGGGCTGCGGCACCGGGGCCAGCGAGCCGTCCTCGATGCCGTCCAGGGTGGCGACCAGCAGCCGGGCGCCGGAGACGGCCAGCCGGCCGAGCAGGTCGCCGCTGGTGTCGGTGGGCTGCACCTGCTCGGTGAGCACGCCGTAGACCGGGCCCGTGTCGAGCCCTTCCTCCAGCGCGAACGTGCAGGCGCCGGTGACGTCGTCGCCGGCGATGACGGCGTGCTGCACCGGGGCGGCGCCGCGCCAGGCCGGCAGCAGCGAGAAGTGCAGGTTCACCCAGCCGTGCGTGGGGATCTCGAGTGCGGCGGGGGGCACCAGGGCGCCGTAGGCGACGACCGGGGCGCACTCGGGGGCGAGCTCGCGCAGCCGGTCGAGGAACTCCGGCTCGCGCGGGCGGGCCGGCTTGAGCACCTCGACGCCGGCCTCCTCCGCGCGGGCCCCCACCGGCGACGGCGTGAGTCTGCGGCCGCGGCCGGCCGGGGCGTCGGGGCGGGTGACCACGGCGACGACCTCGTGCCGCGAGGCGAGGACGGCCTCCAGCGAGGGCACCGCCACCTCGGGGGTGCCCGCGAACACGACCCGCACTACAGCGCCTTGCCGAAGGTGGCGTGCGGGGACTCCTTGACCACTGGCGCCGGGCCGCCGGCCCACTCCGCCTCGCGGATGGCGCGCATGGCGGCCTTGCGCTGCTCCCGGTCGAGCCGGTCGACGAACAGGACGCCGTCGAGGTGGTCGGTCTCGTGCTGCACGCAGCGGGCCAGCAGCTCGCTGCCCTCGACGACCACCGGCTCGCCGTGCTGGTCGAAGCCCTTGGCGACCACGCGCAGCGCGCGCTTGGTGTCGAAGGTGAGGCCGGGGATGGACAGGCACCCCTCCTCGCCGTCCTGGGTCTCGTCCGAGAGGTCGAGCGTGGGGTTGACCAGGTGGCCGAGCTCGTCGTCGACGTGGTAGGTGAACACCCGCAGCGACACCCCCAGCTGCGGGGCCGCGAGGCCCACGCCGGGAGCGTCGATCATGGTGTCGTAGAGGTCCTGGACGAGCTTGCGCAGCTCCTTGTCGAAGTCGACGACCGGTTCGGCCGGCGTCCGCAGCACCGGGTCGCCGAACAGTCGGATCGGCTGGATGGCCACGCAGTTCTCCGTCCGGGAGCTCACAGGGTCTAGCCGGGGGCTGGCGCCCCAGTCTACGAGGGCAACCAGCCCCCTCCCGCCGCTCTTCCCCCGGCCCCGGCCGGAACGATCACGCCACTGCGCCCTCTGCGCTAGAGCGCCGGGACCGATCCATGCTTACCGCGACAGATCTGTCGCGGTAAGCATGGAACTGCGGGGGGGGGGGGGGGGGGGAGGAGGCCCACCCGGCGGGGAAACC